>JAGYOV010000169.1 GCA_018399375.1 Dehalococcoidia bacterium | reverse complement strand
CCACCTCCCATACCACTCCCCATGCCGTAATGGCTGGATACATTGGCCTGGGCGCTCCCCTGAACTTTCCCCGCTTTATAATCCTCAACCGCTTTCCTGACGCTGCCAGATATCCCTGTAATAATCTGTATTCCCGCTGCGGAGAGAGTCTGATAGGCATTAGGCCCACAGTTACCGGTAAGCACTACCTCAACTCCTTGACTGGCCATCATCTGCCCCGTAGCGATGCCCGCCCCTCCCATTGCTTGAGCATTAGAATTATCCAACACTTCAACCTTCATCGTTTCGGGATCAACGAGAACAAAAATGTCACATCGCCCAAAGCGAGGCTCCACCTCTGCATCTAGACTGGGGCCTGTCGCAGATATGGCTATCTTCATAAAAATCTCCTTTTCTTCTAGTCTTCTTTTTCCAACTCTCCTATTCTACCACCAATCTGCTCCAATTGCTCCTTGATATTCTGGGCTTGCCCTTTCAGAAAATCAAGTTCCTCTTCCTTGCTCATTTGCGGAGTATAAGGCACAGCTCTAGGAGACCAGGGCACTGCATCAGCCTGTACTCCTCCATAGGGCATAGCTCCTGTATAAGGCGCAGTTCCATAGGCTCTAGTAGTCCAAGGCACACTGTATCCAGTCCACCCAGAGTCCGCTGGATACGCCCTCCTCCAACCATATCCTCTGCCCCAACCATATCCTCTGCCCAGGCCATATCCTCTGCCAAACCCCCATCTACCAAATCCTCCTCCATAACCATAATATCCATAAGGATTGCAAAAACCTCTTCCTCCACCTGTCATCGGCCCCATACCTGCTGGGCCCGTACCATCAAATCCTGGCATATTTCACCTCCTTGTCTTTTTTATTTACCACCTACAATCTCCCTCCATGGAACTTCCTTCCCCTACCTCTCCCCTGAAAATCAGATGGAGGCAGGGGAGCGGGTTGAACATCATCACTAAAGCACTTGGGACATGCCAGAGGACCCCCTCTTGCTATGACTTCAAAAGGCACATCCCACTCATGCCCACCATTATTACACCTGAACCTCTGCTGGGGCAAACCAAAATCGCCCCCTCCTATTTGAATAGCCTTGCCATAAATTAGAGCATCCGCTATTTTCTCTCTGCCCATTCCCAATACACGGTGAAAAGTAGCCCTGGAGATGCGCATCCTCCTGGCGCACTCCTCCTGCTCCAATCCTTCCACATCTTTGAGACGAATGGCTTCCATCTCCTCTATCGATAAATTCACCTTCTCTAAAATATTTAACGGAACTCCAACAGGCTTAAAAAAACTGATCCTTGGCCACCAGGAAACGCAACGCAATTTCACCGGCCTGGCCACATTAAAATATCTCTCCTTCAATATATATTATGGACATATGTCAATAATAAGTTTAACTCTCTCGTAAAAAACTGTCAAACCGTGGTGCATTACAATTCATCATGGTCTAAAATAAGATTGAATTTATTATTCAAAGGAGGAATCGCCAATGAACAGGGAAAGGTTTCTGGTAATAGGTGGAGTAGCAGCAGGAATGAGCGCTGCCAGCAGATTCAGAAGAAACAGGCCTGAAGCAGAGGTTATTGTAATACAAAATGGAGAGTACGTTTCCTACGGGTCCTGCGGTTTGCCATACTTTGTATCCGGGCAGGTCAAGAACGTACAGGGACTGGTGGTCTACGATGCGGATTTCTTCCGACAGAAGAGGGATATCAACGTCCTCAAATGGCACGAAGCCATCAAAATAAATCCTTCTGCCAGAACCGTCACGGCTCGCGATCTTAGAGAAGACAAAGAGATAGAATTAAGCTACGACAAACTGGCGATTTGCACTGGCGCTTCTCCTATGAGCCCCAATCTCCCGGGCATCAATCTCGAGAACATTT
>JAGYOV010000168.1 GCA_018399375.1 Dehalococcoidia bacterium | reverse complement strand
CCGAGATGAGACTAAATGTTTTGATGAGGTTCTTAAAGTTAATCAGGAGTTTCAATCACTCTTCGGCCGGGGGTATCCTCCTGTAGAAGCGTACAGGTGTGATGATGCCGAGGTGGTGGTAGTAATGTCAGGGAGTGCAGTGGGAACATGTCGGTACGTAATTGACAGTTTGCGGGAACAGGGTCATAGAGTTGGTCTGGTCAAGCTTAAGTTGTTTCGTCCATTCCCTCGAGAGTTTATAAGGAATATCTTGGGACAAAGTAAAAGAGTCGCTGTCATTGAACGAGATATTTCTGTGGGGCAGTGTGGGATTTTCTACCAGGAGATTAAATGGGCGCTTAATACAAATATAGAGCACAAATTCATCCCCATATATGGGTTCATTGCTGGGCTGGGTGGCATCGATATCACCCCAAAGCTTATTGAGAAAGCGATACTTTATACTATAATGGAACCGCCTCCCAGACATGAGATACTCTGGCTGGGATTAGATAACGAGGAAATAAGAGATGAATACGACTAAAATATACTCGCTATACCCCGGGGAGGAATGCCTCATTCCCCCTGCAGAAGGACATTCGGCTTGCCCTGGGTGCTCCATCCCCCTATTACTTAGGTATTTCCTAAAGGCTACTGGTGGGAGAGTAATTATGGTGCTGCCACCAGGATGTACCTTGGCGATTATTTTATTTCCCAGCTTCAGCCTCTTCCATCAGGGGCAACCCATAACAGTATTATCAACTGCATTTGGCTCAACAGCAGTTTGTTCTTCAGGATTGAAGGCCGCCTTGGAAGCACGCGGTGATACCGAGACTGATGTAGTTGCATGGGGTGGAGACGGAGCTACTTACGATATTGGGCTGCAATGTCTTTCTGCTGCTGCAGAGAGGAATGATAACATCATCTACGTATGTTGCGACAATGAAGGCTACCAGAATACTGGTAATCAGAGAAGTTCCGCTACTCCACAAGGAGCAACGACATCCACCAATATATCACCCGCTCCAAAGGTGGAACGCAAGAAAGATATCATGGAGATTATGGCAGGACATTCAATTCCTTATGCGGCCACAGCTACTATTGCATATCCTGATGACCTCATGAGAAAGGTGAGGAAGGCCAAGGGAATTAAAGGGTTTAGATTTCTGCATGTCCTAACTCCTTGTGTGACGGGATGGAAGTTTCCTGCAAATCTGACGGTTGAAGTGTCGCGACTAGCAGTAGAAACAAAGATATTTCCCCTCTATGAGGTTGAAAATGGGACCAACATCACCCTAAGACGGATATCCGAAAGCAAACCAGTTGAAGCATATCTCAGAATTCAACGTCGTTTCCAACATTTGACATCTAAGCAGATCGCTGAAATACAGAGAGAGGTAGATAGGAAATGGCAAAGATTGGAGTGGCTTGCTGATTATAAGGACAAACAGTATTGAAATAAATTTAGCACAAACAGATATTTATATAGCAATACGTATTGCAGGTATTCAGGAGATAATATGGATGTAAAAGCTAACAAATTATTCGAAGCTATGCTTTATGCTCGTGAGGTCGGTTTCGATTATGGTATCGCCTCCGCCCCGAGAAGCTCGCTTAAGTTGAAAGAATTCCTGGATGATCTTGATCCTGAAATGCCGTTAGACTGGTCAGGGGAGTCGTTTTACGGTATGCCGGAGCTAAGAGAACGTGTGGTTGAAACTCAGGGATACGATATCTCTTCAGATAATATTCTCATTACAGCCGGGACCAATGAAGCAATCTCCCTTATCCTGACTCAGGCAATCTCACCTGGTGATGAAGTGATCATGGATATGCCAGGCTGGCCACAGGTTCAGGTACTTTCCAATGCGTACGGTGCGAAGGTTAAGATCGTTAAGCGGAGAGAAGAATT
>JAGYOV010000167.1 GCA_018399375.1 Dehalococcoidia bacterium | reverse complement strand
CATAATCAAATTCTTGTTCTTTATTCAACTGAATTAAAAAATACATTCTCAAGGAGGATCGGTGATGTTGAGTTTTGTGCCAGTAGATTTACAATCTTCAATATTTTGCCATCCAGAAAAAATGTGTAGTGGTAGTATATCCTTACGTGGCCCAATCCATAAGTCTCCCGGCTGGACCGAGTATCACACAGTAAATCTACTCAACAGCGACCTCCTTAAAGGAGCATTATGTCAGGTTTAGTTCCACCGCACGGAGGTAAACTGCGCCCACTGCTGATCACCGGCATGGAGCGCGAGGAAAGCATCGCAGAAGCAAAAACTCTTCCCAAGGTATGGCTGAACTCAAGGGAAATATCCGACTTGATTATGCTAGCCACAGGAGCCTTTAGTCCACTCACTGGATTCATGCTGAGAGATGACTATAAATCTGTTGTCAGCGAAATGCGAATGAAAAATGGATTACTCTGGCCCATTCCAATAACTCTATCCTGCTCCAAAGAGCAAGCTGCCAATTTCAAAGAGGATCAAAAGTTAGCTCTGATTGACCCTGATGGGAACAAGATAGTAGCAGTCATGTCACTCCAAGAAAAGTACCCCTATGACAAAAACTTTGAAGCTCTCAATGTTTTCGGCACCAATGACCAAGAGCATCCCGGAGTCAAGAATATATACCGGCAAGGGGAAATCTATCTGGGAGGTATGGTAACTGTCTTCAGTGAAGGTGGCTATCCTGAAAGATTCCCAGAATTTGCCCGACCACAGGAGACAAGAGACATCTTCACTGAAAAGGGATGGACAAATATAGCTGCCTTCCAGACACGAAACCCTATGCATCGCTCACACGAATATCTAACTAAGATAGCACTGGAAGTGTCAGATGGCCTTTTCCTACATCCAATTGTAGGCAAGCTGAAAGAGGGAGATATTCCTGCAGAGGTGCGCATGGAATGTTACCGAGTGCTCCTGGAAAATTATTACCCAAAGGACAGGGTAGTTCTGAAGGTCTACCCCATGGAGATGCGCTATGGAGGCCCAAGAGAAGCACTGCTACATGCTATAATACGACAGAATTTTGGCTGTAGTCATCTTATAGTAGGGAGAGATCACGCTGGTGTAGGTAACTACTATGGGCCATTTGATGCTCAGAATATTTTCGATGGTCTCAGGGCAGATGACCTGGCTATCCAACCACTGAAGCTAGATGTAACCTTCTGGTGTAACTATTGTGGCTGTATGGCTTCACCAAAAACATGCCCCCACCCTGATGAATACCACCTTTCTATCAGCGGGACCAGACTACGTGAAATGATGGTTAAAGGAGAACGCCCACCAACCGAGTTCAGCAGAAAGGAGGTGCTGGACATTTTGCTCAGATACTATCAAGGAGAGAGGGCAATTAGATGAAAAATGTTATACTGGTTACAATAGATGCCATTAGAAAAGACGCCTTTGGTATTTATGGCAATAACAAAGGATTAACTCCTACTTTAGACTCCCTTCGGGATAAATCTATCATCTTCACTAAAGGGCAGACCATTGGGCCTTACACGCAAGCTTCTTTTCCAGGGATATTGACCTCATCTTACTTCCTTGATTATGGGCAACCTAAGGGACTCGCTCCAGAGAGAACCCTAATTTCCGAGCCACTCCACAAGGCAGGTTTTTTCACAGCTGCTTTCCACTCTAATCCTTACCTCTCTGAGTTCCTAGGGTGGAATCGAGGATGGGATATTTTCTACGACTCCATGGACGATGAGGTTGAACCACGGATACCATATATAAGGGGCAACGTGATAACCCAGAAGGTAATTAATTGGCTCTCTTCCTACTCCAAGGAATGGGGCGACAGACCTTTTTTCCTGTGGTTCCACTATATGGACGTACATGAGCCCTACATAGCAGAGAA
>JAGYOV010000166.1 GCA_018399375.1 Dehalococcoidia bacterium | reverse complement strand
GTTGGGCATGAATCCCGTGGCAATGAAAACCCCGGCCACTTTCAAAATGGACTGCCGTCCCGTTTTTACGTCGCGCAACTTGAGTCCACTTAACATCTCATCCCCCTGGGCTTCTTCTACTACTGAATTCCAGAGGAATTCCAGCTTTGGTTGAGCGAAAGCTCTTTGCCTGAGGACCTCTCCTGCGCGAAGCTGGTCGCGCCGATGTATTACATATACCTTATTGGCGTGTTGGCTCAGCTCCATGGCATCGGTAATGGCGGTATTGCCGCCTCCAACAACTGCTACATCGCGTCCGCGGAAAAGGAAGCCATCGCATGTAGCGCAGTAGGAAACTCCATGTCCCGATAATCTTTCCTCACCGGGTACATCGAGTTTACGATATTCTGAGCCAGCAGCGATAATGATGGTTGTGGCTTCGAAATTGCCTTCAGTAGTGGAAACCTCATATGGTTGTGCTTGAGTGATGTCCGTTACCTCGGCAGTAGCGACTTCCAGCCCGAATTTAACTGCCTGCTGGTGCATGCGAGATCCCAGATCATAGCCCGAGATGCCATCAGGAAAACCAGGGTAGTTCTCTACCAGCGTGGCATTTACTATCTGCCCTCCATACATTCCTCGCTCCACCAGCAAGCTTTTGAGACCTGCTCGCGAGGTATAGAGCCCCGAGGCGAGACCTGCCGGTCCACCTCCCACTATGATTACTTCGTATTTCTCCACTATGTCTACCTCCTATGATTCAGATGGGTAATAAGATTTTATCAGAGAATACTCCATGCCCACCAATGTAGTTATGCTTCCTTACTTATTTGAGATGAAGCAATACCTTCCATTGGTTGTCTTGTGAAGTATCTAATTCAAGTTATCTTCTGTAAACCTCCTTAAATTTATTCATATTTTATATTGCCTGATTTTCTCCAGGCCCACAAGCATAGCTCATCACATCACTAGTTGCATTGCTTTTCTCCCTTGCATCGCGAGCACAAGAGCTTTTGCGCGTAGATGTTTTATTAGCCACGAGTATGGATATTTTGAACTATTCCTTTTATAGTACGATACAATACGGTTAATGTCAGCGCTATCAGGAAAATGTATATTACGAGCCCTATCCAGCCGAAGAGCGACTGATCGATGAGAGACCTGAGAGTCAGGGATGCTAAACAAACTGAGCTCGTAGGGAATATGAAGGCCCACCACCCTACTCCATAAGGAAGAGTGAGCTTTCTTAAATAATAGATGGTCAGGAAGATCAAGAGGATTAGGAGCCATACACCGATACCTATCAGCATTGGAGTTAGCAAGGGAATTAAGTCTGCCAGGCTGCTCCCCAACCCCGCTTGCAGGTAGCCACTCGTCTTATTTGCGAATAGCGTTAATGAAACGGACATCAGGGAAAAGGGGACCAATATGATCCAAAGAGAAGGGAGAACTTTCGGGTCCAGCTTTTCAAAGAAGAAAATTTTGCTGAACAGGGCTATTGCGATTAAGAGGAAAATGAAAGATCCTATGCCAAAAAAGAAATAATTGATCCATAGAACATTTGCAGATACAGCTGCGTTGGAGATGAATTCCGTCACCTGTACACCAGCGACGGGAGTTAGCAAAGCTGCTACCGGGGGGACCAACCATCCGCCATTAATAGAGTTTATGTTCATTTTCTCGTTGATGATTAAGAAGTAGATGGTAAAGGTTAAGAGGAGGATTTCAAAAATTGCTCCTGCGATCCAGAAGGAAATTGAAATTTCACTGTATGCCCACAGGGAGAACATTGCCCCCACCCGGGAGAAAACAATGGCGATCATTATCATCGCAGCCGGCATGAGAGAGTGGAAACCAGCTGCTACTGGATGCTGCAGCTCTTGTAGTAGCATTGGGAAGTGCAATATCAGCTTTAATAACCAGATTATAAATAGGAAAATG
>JAGYOV010000165.1 GCA_018399375.1 Dehalococcoidia bacterium | reverse complement strand
TGAAGGATAGATTGCTTAAGAGCCTCAACATTAGCTAGGTAATCGTTCTTAACCTCAGAGCTAGGCTCATTCTGATATTTAACAGCAAGATCTCTCGCCATCTGCATATGCTTGTTTGCAATAACATGCATTGCGGTAAGCTCAACAGGAGATATAGAAAGCTCCTTAGTGGACATCTGAAGAACTCTTCGTATCTCCCTCTTGCTCCCAAGCAGATTAGAGGCTTCCTCAATGACGTCTGAGATAGCAGGATGATCCATAGGAACAATCCCAGCAAATAGCTCTTCATGAGCATCAGCAAATACAGAATTAGCAGGAGAGAATTTCCCTCTGTTAATGCTGGTGTTCATATAAAATCGAGGGTTTGTATCCTCAACCTGGAAGAGTGGATTGCTTCCGTATTTCTCTCCAGCAAATTGCCCAGTCTTCATCTCACCTTCCATCCTGGGGACATAAAGCTCATCTTTCAGGAAGTTATCCCAGATGTTAGCTTTCATCTGATCGGAGGCTTTATAAAAGGAGCGAAGGACATCCTTAAACGTACCCTCAAGGTTAGCTTTGTTGATAACCCCAGGGATTTTAAGGTCGCTGGCTATAGCGTGGATAGCAGCGCGGGTTATTAGGTTAGCCTGGCCTCTCGTCATTCCTTGTTGCTCGAGGCTCTTTGTAAAGGCCACGATAAGGTCGCTGTCTGTTTTAGTGCTGGCCATAACAGCGTTACCAGGATCCTCATACTCAAAAAGGATCGGGGTTTCTGCAGCGTTGCCAGGCTCCTTAGTATAAACCCTAACAGGAGCATCTTCCATAAGACGCTTAGCACTCCTTGTGACCTCCGTGGGAGTCAGCCCTAAGGAAAGGCCACGTAGGAGAATGTCAGCCTTATGCGCTTTGTGAACATCAGAAAGGTCATAAGCTGCAATCCTCTGAAGGTGAATCCGGAGCTGATCAAAAGGCATCGTTGGGATTCTGTACACCTTTCCACCTTCTGTCGTGAGAGTTATGTGGCTACCTTTCTCTGTTATATTACCTCCGAAGTTCTCTTTCCAGATACGCCTAACAGCAGCATCATCACCTGTCTTTGTATGATCTCCAGTAACAAGAGCCTCAATATCATCCATTTCATCATAAGCATCTCCTATATCCATGATAGTAGGAGGCCCTTCAAAGCGATGGAGGATAGCCTGAACCGTTCTAAGATGATCTCTGTTGAGGCTCATCCCAGAACGTTGGACACGCTGCATTTGCTGGGTTGTGTCTAGGATATCAGCGAAGAGCGCCGCTATCCCAGCGCCTGTTGTCGAGCCTGATCCATTACGCATGAAGTATTGCTCGACAATATTGGCAAGGGCCTCATGCTCCGTGACGTCAAAGTTAGCAAGAGGAACACGCTTTCCAGTAGCCTCTGCCACGAGGTCCTCCACTTTCTTAGCTGCCTTAGAGCGTGGATCGAGGGTAGAGGCATACCAGTGTGCCATCTCATGAATAATGGTTGAACCATTAGCCTCATCTTTGATAAGCCCAATAACCTGTTGGATAACTTGAGGCCCCATATGAGGTCCATAGAAAGCACCACGGATTTTCTCTGAGGTTGTTGGAGCGTTGTCTTTCTTCTTACCTTTCTGATCGAAGGTAACGTTGTCTCCCATTTCTGTTCGCACGTTTGTCTGGACAGCGTTCTCGGAATTAGCAGCCGACAGCCGTTCTACCTCCAGCTTCCCACCTCGCTCCTTTTTCTTTTCCTGAGCGAAGTTGACCAAAAATTCAGCCATCGTCTCTTCCGTGATGGTATCGTTAGCCTCCGCTTGGAGCAACGCTTCAGGAACGTTAGCACCGAATTCCTTGAGGCTACGAAGAATACCAGCATCAGCGGCACCACGCTTCCTCACCAGATCTATGGCCTTTTGAATGTCTCCTCTGTTCCTCTCAAGAACATTATAA
>JAGYOV010000164.1 GCA_018399375.1 Dehalococcoidia bacterium | reverse complement strand
AATAACGTTGAGAGCATTTCTTCAGTATAAGGTATGTTTTCAGTTAAAAAGAGCCCCATCAATTCGCCAAAGGGCGTGAGAATTTCCTGGGCAACAATTACTTCGAAAGGAGCGATCTCTTTGAGTTTCAACGCACCGGCAACGGTGCCGTGGTCGGATATGGCAACGCAATTTATACCTTTCTTACGGCAATGGTCGATGATTCGAGGTAAGGGCGTTCCACAATCCATGGAATAGCAAGTATGAACGTGCAAATCTGCCCGTAGCACTTTAACTTACCTTCTCCAGATATTCTCCAGTCCGGGTGCTGACCTTGATGACGTTGCCTTCGCCAAGAAAAAGGGGGACCTGTACGGTGAACCCCGTTTCTGTCCTGGCAGGCTTGGTTCCTGCAGTAGCTCTATCTCCCTTGAATCCTGGATCTGTCTCTACGATCTCGAGCTCCACTGCAGATGGCAACTCCAGATTTACTGGCTTATCCTGGCAGAATAAAATCTCCAGTTCGAGGCTTTCCTTGAGATAGTTTAAAGCGTCTCCCACCTGTTCTGAGTGCAATAATATTTGTTCGTAATTCTCGTTATCCATGAAGTAGTAGAGATCGCCATCGTTGTAAAGATACTGCACAGGGCGGTGTTCCAGGAACGCTGGATTTACCTTGTCTCCTGATTGAAAGTTGCGCTCTGTCACGTTGCCGCTCTGGACATCGCGAAGTTTTAGTTTGACCACGGGCTGCCTCTGTTGCATCTTGACGTGCTGGAACTCTACGACCTGGTATATGTTGCCTTCCAGCTCGATGGCACTTCCTTTTCTTAGTTCTCCTGCGTCTAGCATTATAACTCCTTCTCTGCTCAATCAGTTTTCATGCTTATATCGGCAAGTTGATCGACTGAATATCCTTTTTCGATGTGGTGAGAACTCTGGTGTTACCTTTATCCAGAGTTACCATGTCTTCAATTCTAACACCTCCCCATCCAGGGAGGTAAATTCCTGGTTCTACAGTAAAGACCATGCCGTTGGCGAACACGTCTTGCGAATTGGCGCTAAGAGTGGGTAGCTCATGGACTTCCAGCCCAACTCCATGCCCCAGGCTATGGCCAAAGGCTTCTCTATAGCCAGCGCTATCGATAACGTCCCTGGCTATTTGGTCTGCTCTCGCCGTGCTCATGCCAGGTTGAATTCCATTTATTGCAGCTAGCTGCGCTTCCAGAACGATGCTGTAAATTTCATCCAACTTCTCGTCCTTGCCGAGGGAAAATGTACGGCTGAAGTCGCTGCAATAACCATCTATCCTGGCACCCATATCGATCAATATCGGTTCTCCGACACGAATCATCCTCTCAGAGGGATGAGCATGTGGCAAAGCTGAATTGGGGCCTGAAGCTACGATTATTTCGAATGGTATAGCTTCGCTGCCTTCCTGGCGGAGAAATTTCTCCAGTTCCCAGGCTACGTCTTTTTCTTTCATTCCGGGATGTATTATGGTTTTGATGTATTCAAAAGCAGCGTCGGCTAAGCGCGCGGAGCGGCAGATGATCTCCAGTTCTGCTGGTTCCTTTATGCGCCGCAGGTTCTCTACCAGATCGGGCGCGGGGGTAATAGTCAGTTTGCCCTCCGCTGCCTCTTTGAGCTCCTGGTATGTGGAGTAAGCAATGCTTGTCTCGAATCCCAGGCTGGACCATCCTCTATCCTGTGCTATTGCGGGTAGCCAGCTAAATAATTTATTTTTAATTTCTATGACCTCGAAATCAGGTGATTCTCTTTTTGCCTGCTCAGTGTAGCGGAAGTCCGTTGCCAGAAGCGCTCGATTGCTTGAAATGAGCAACCAGCCGGAGGAGCCGGTAAAACCAGAGAGATAACGGCGATTTTCAGTTCGGGATATCAGGAGGACATCAATTCCCGTCTCAGCGAGGTTAGCTTGTAGCTTGTGTATCCGCTTTTCTATCAATTTCGCTCCTTTAATTCGTCTACCATGTTCTGAATCTTCGTTGCGTCCAATTCATTG
>JAGYOV010000163.1 GCA_018399375.1 Dehalococcoidia bacterium | reverse complement strand
CATTGCCTGTGTTATGGCAATGTGAGAATGATCGCCTTCAACTTTTGGCAGGTACTCGTAAGCGAACTCGGGGGAGCTGGCTGCATTCCCGTACCATGCCTTGAGCATGCTAACCATATATTTTCGATAGTTCTGCCACCAGTTGGCGCTCTCAGGATTATTGCTCGTGGGCGTGTGGTTTTTGAGGTAGGTCTCCAGGTTTACGTCGTCAGGGCCGGGGGTCTTGAGGTAGCCAGGAAGAATGTGATAAAGAATGGCGTGATCGGTTGATCCTTGTACGTTGGATTGTCCTCTGGCTGCGTTGATTCCACCACCTGCCACTCCTATATTGCCCAGCAGCAGTTGCAATATGGCATACGAGCGGATCATCTGAACGGCATTGGTGTGCTGAGTTGTGCCCATAGCGTAGATGATGGTAGCTGCTTTGCCAGGTTTGCCAGTTGCCGTGTATGTTTTGATTACTTCCATGTAAACATCCCGAGGAGTCCCCGTGATGCTGCACACAGTATCGATATCATAGCGGTTGAAATGCTTCTTGAGAATCTGGAAAACACAATTTGGATCTTTGAGAGAGGGATCCCGCAGAGGAATTCCTTTTTTATCCATCTGATATACCCAGGTTGATCTATCATATTCCCTTTTATCTGGATTATAACCGCTAAAGAGGCCGTCCAGATCTGCTGGACCTTCAAATCTGGTATCCACCAGCAGGCTCGCGTTGGTATATTGCTCAATATAGGTCATATTGTAGCTATCAGGATTTCTCTCTATGTCTTCGATTACATATTTAATCATCCCTCCGATGAAAGCTACATCTGTACCTGACCTCATTCTGGCATATATGTCGGCTTGAGCAGAAGTTCGAGTAAAGCGAGGGTCGACGCTGATAAGCTTGGCGTCCTTTTCCTTCATTGCTTTGGTTATCCACTTGAAGGATATTG
This sequence comes from Dehalococcoidia bacterium, assembly GCA_018399375.1. Taxonomy (GTDB): domain Bacteria; phylum Chloroflexota; class Dehalococcoidia; order GIF9; family AB-539-J10; genus M55B177. The sequence goes on along the minus strand of JAGYOV010000163.1, from coordinate 1,068 downwards.
GGTGATTCTCTGCAGCATTGCTCCCAATAATCATGATGCAGTCAGCATTTTTAAGATCGATCCAGTGATTGGTCATTGCTCCTCGTCCAAAGGATGCCCCCAGAGCGCTAACGGTAGATGAATGACAAAGTCTGGCACAGTGTTCTATGTATGTTAAACCCAGAGAGCGACAGAGCTTGGTTATCAGATAGGCTTCTTCGTTGTTCACTACGGCGCTGCCGTCATTGGCTATGGCCTCGGTGCGGTTAACAACGCGCCCTTTGTCATCGATGTGAGTCCAGTTATCATCGCGCGTTCTCTTAATGTTGCGAGCTATGCGGTCAATAGCCCAATCCCATGTTTTCTCCTCCCATTCGTATGCGCCCGGTGCCCGGTAGAGAACGCTGCTAAGCCTCCTGGGATTGTCTGTTACCTGAATGAGGGCAGCTCCTTTGCTGCATAGCGTCCCCTGATTGATGGGATGATCAGGGTCCCCCTCAACGTTCGTAGCCTTACCGTTTACAGCAGCTACCAAGAGGCTGCATCCTACTCCGCAATAGGGGCATATCGTGGTTTTCTCGCCGACTTTCTCTTTTCGCAGGGGGATATCTACAGGAGCGGCTTCGAGGAGGAAGTTTGGATCAAGAAAGCCAAAGAAGGCAATCCCTGCAACTCCGCCACCAGAAAATTTCAGAAAATCTCTGCGCGTTAGCTCCATTTATGGCCTCCTATTATAGAGAAGTAATATTACCTTTTTTTGTAATTACTTGTCCAATGATATCTTCAATACCGTTCGAGGTGGGAAAAAGTTTCCTCTGGAGGATAGATTTCTTTTTCTTTTGATGTTAGGATTGATTCTTGTGCAGAGATGCTCTCTGTGTTGCTGTCTGTGGAGAGCAACGAGAACCATTGTTTTCGGCATTGACAGTGTGAAATTGCAGGTGAAAAGGGTATCTTGAGAAGATCGAAGATATTTTATGGCTACTGGGTGCTGGCTGCTGCTTTTCTGTGCATTTTCATTAGCCAGGGATGTAGTTTCTTCACTTTCGGTCTGTTTGTAAAGCCTCTGGAAGCTGACATGGGGTGGAA
>JAGYOV010000162.1 GCA_018399375.1 Dehalococcoidia bacterium | reverse complement strand
TGCTACTTTTTTGGCAAGACCTTTTACAAAAATCAAGGATCCTATGTCTGGTTTCTTCATGCTCGACTTGAAGGGAGTAGAGGACGCTGATCTTATGCCCACGGGATATAAAATACTTCTGGAAATATTAATGATGGGGCGCTTCTCCAAAGTAGTAGAGGTGCCCTACATTTTCAAAACTAGGACGAGGGGCGAGAGCAAGTTGAACTTGCGCCAGCAGTTGGAGTACCTGAGACATATTTATAGTTTGATGCGCAGAAAGGGTGAGCTGCTTCGCTTCATCAAGTTTTGTCTGGTAGGGTTAAGCGGCGTCCTTGTAAACATGGGCCTTTTGTGGCTGTTGACGGAAGTTGCTGGTCTGTTCTATCTACTATCGGCATCCATCAGCATAGAGATATCTATCGTCACCAATTTTATTCTCAATGACCTTTTTACCTTCTCCGACCGCCGTTCGGCGGGCGCAAAGTCATTGTTTCGAAGGCTGGGCAAATTTAATCTGGTATGCCTGGGTGGACTGGGTATCAATACGATGGTCCTCTGGCTGCTCACTGAACACGCTGGCGTATACTACTTAGTATCCAACATTTGTGGTATAGCAGCTGCTACTCTGTGGAACTATTGTGCAAATACTCTGTGGACATGGAAAAAATGATGCATTTGCTCTACCGTGCCGGTCACTGGCAATATGCCGGGATATGCCTGCTGGTGCTGGTCGTGGCGGCTCTGCATTTCAGTATCGTTGGTCAACCTCCTTTGCTGGTTTTTGATGAGCAGCACTACGTTCCCGACGCGCTTTCCATTATTGAGGGTTCCGGCACATCGATTGCAGAACATCCTCCCCTGGGCAAGCTATTCATTGCCCTGGGCATTTTTCTCTTTGGGGATACTCCTCTTGGTTGGCGCTTCTTTTCCATCGTTTTTGGTATCGCATGCATCGTTCTCTTCTATTTCATCTGTCGCCAGCTTCAAATGTCCCCACGAGCAACCTTTCTGGCAACCTTCCTGCTGGCTCTGAGCAATATGAGCTTTGTGCAGGCGAGCGTGGCTATGCTCGATGTCTACTGCCTGACCTTCATGCTCGGCTGTTTCTATCTTTATCTCAGAGGGAGATATCTTCACTCAGGCATATCGCTGGGGCTGAGTGCTCTAAGCAAGATAAGTGGAGCTCTGGGATTTATCTCGATATTTTTGCACTGGCTGGTTTGGAAGAGAAAAAGCCCGGTGCGCTTTTATAGCTTGATGCTGATTGCTGTGGCGTCTTTTGTGTTGCTGATGCCACTCTTTGATTTCATCGCTTTCGGGCATCTCGTTAGCCCTGTGGAGAGGATAAGGGATATTTTGAGCTTGAGCAGTAGCCTTACCTTTGCCAATACCTCCCATGTAGCTCTCAGCCACCCATGGGATTGGGTTCTGCGCCCGGAGATGATGTATTACTGGTATGAGCCTCGCTACATCGGGGCAATCAGCTTTACTATCTGGATAATGATTATTCCGGTGCTAATCTATATGATCTTTCGAGCGCGCAGGGGAGATGATGCCAGTCTCTTTGGACTGTGCTGGTTTGCCGGCACCTATCTCGTCTGGATACCAATGAGCCTTATCAGCGATAGAATTAGTTTTGTGTATTACTTTTATCCCACTATAGGTGCAATTTGCATTGGCCTTGGGTTGGGTCTATCACAGCTGCTTGATATCTGGCGAGATGGGAGAGAAGGTAAACTGAGGTGGGTGGCCGGGCTGGCAGTGCCAGTTTATCTGGCAAGCCACCTGGCTATTTTCGTTATTCTCTCACCTGTGTTTGCCCGTTGGATACCGCTGCCATTTGCGGATATTTTCGCTCCCTGAAAATAAAAAGCGGTTGCAGTAGCACAACAACACTCTGACAGGTTCTCCGAATGCCTGCCTTGCAGAAATATGTGCCGGGACTAATGTGGTGCTCCAGATTCCTGCGAGTTATATCTTCACTGGAGTGTTTTATCTGCGGCCGCTTCTTCCTTTTCTTTTATTGCTTTGAAGATCTTTTC
>JAGYOV010000161.1 GCA_018399375.1 Dehalococcoidia bacterium | reverse complement strand
GATATCTTTTAGGCAACTTTATGGATTCTGCGTAGTTGCAATTGTGATTTCTGCAGAACCTCGAGGCCACAGGAGAAATGTTAAAGGACAAAGATAAACTGGTAAGAAGTTATGTAGCCTCGATCTCTGTTGATCATAGACTGTGGCGTTACGATATTGAGGGGAGTATTGCGCACGTCCGAATGCTTGCCAAACAGGGAATCATAGCTGATAGCGATGCTACCAAAATAGCAGAAGGGCTATCTTCCATTGCGGAAGAAATTGAGGGAGGCCGGTTCCAATTCAAGAGCGAACTTGAGGATATTCACATGAATATCGAGGCGCGCCTCTTCGAGAAGATAGGCAGCATTGCAGGGAAGCTCCATACGGGCCGCTCTAGAAATGATCAGATAGCTCTGGATATGCGCCTTTTCCTCAAAGAGGAAACTAAGAGAACTACGCGTAGAATAAATGACCTGCAGCTTTCACTGGTGGAGCTGGCAGAGAAAAACCGCTCCGTAATTATGCCCGGTTATACCCATCTGCAACAGGCACAACCCGTCTTGCTGGCACACCACCTGCTGGCCTACTGTGACATGTTTCAGCGAGATATAGATAGATTCTACGATTGCCTCGAGCGCACTGATGCCCTCCCTCTGGGCAGTGGAGCCCTGGCCGGCGTTGCTTATCCTATTGACAGGGAATTTTTAGCTCAACAACTAGGATTTTCACACATCAGCACCAATAGCCTTGATGCAGTATCCGACAGGGATTTCGTCATAGAATACGAGGCAGCTTCGGCTATCACAATGATGCACCTTTCTCGATTGGCAGAAGAAATAGTGCTGTGGGCCTCCAGCGAGTTCAGCTTCGTTAAGATTGGATCCTCTTTTACTACAGGTAGCAGCATAATGCCGCAGAAGAGGAATCCTGACGTAGCAGAGCTGGCCAGAGGGAAAACAGGACGGGTGTACGGTAATCTGCTGGGCATGATGGTCGCCATGAAATCTTTACCTCTGGCCTATAACCGAGATCTGCAGGAAGACAAAGAAAGCCTTTTCGATACTGTGGATACCTTGAATTCCAGCTTAGAAATATTTGCTGCAATGTTGAAAACGGTCGAGGTAAATGCCAGGCGCATGCGTGATGATATGGAAAAGGACTATCTACTGGCTACTGATCTGGCTGACTATCTGGTAAAGAAAGGCATTCCCTTTCGCGAAGCCCACGGGGTGGTAAGTAAAATCAGCGAATATGCTCAATCTCAAGATAAAGGATTTGGAGAACTCTCTCTTGAGGAATATCGCAGGTTTTCCCGTTCTTTTGAGGAAGATATCCTTTCTCTGGGAATGGAAGACTCTCTGGCAGCACGCGATGTGGCCGGCGGAACGGCCCCTCGGCAGGTAGAAAGGGCATTGGAGAGGATTAGAGAAAAACTCTCCTCCCTCAAGGAGGAAAGATAGAAATTAGCTTGCCCCATCTCAGGGTTATAAGCGCATGGAAGTGAATTATGGAAGAAAAAGTTAAGATAGCACCATCAATACTCTCTGCTGATTTCGCCCGCCTCGGAGAACAGGTCGCTGAGGTTACCAGAGCGGGAGCCGATTATATCCACGTAGATGTCATGGATGGGCATTTCGTTCCCAACATATCCATAGGTGCTTCCGTGGTAGCCTCTATCCGTCCATGGACTACCCTGCCACTGGATGTCCATCTGATGATAGAATTTCCAGATTGTTACATCGGTGACTTTGCTGCCAGTGGCGCTAACATCATCACCGTACATATAGAAACCTGCCCGCATATTCACAGAACACTCAGCAGCATAAGGGATAAGGGAATAAGAGCAGGAGTATCCTTAAATCCAGCCACGCCTCTAAACTCAATAGAAGAGGTAATTCCATATGCTGATCTGATACTAGTTATGAGCGTCAACCCTGGTTTTGGGGGGCAAGATTTTATTCCTGAGGTATTATCCAAGATAACTCGGCTGCGTGAATTGCTCAATCACAGAGGATCTTCAGCTGAGATCGAGGTCGACGGCGGCATCAACGAGAGCAACGCTGCTGATGTAGTTAAAGCTGGAGGT
>JAGYOV010000160.1 GCA_018399375.1 Dehalococcoidia bacterium | reverse complement strand
CGCAAGCTGATCAGCGGCCATCGACATAACCACACTTGCTTCGCTGTCATGTCTCTCCCTCCTTGCCAGATGGAAATCCTTATTCACCTGACACTGTAATAATAGCAAATAATCACGTTTACGTCAAGCTAGATCACGTTTGTATGAGAAAGTCTTGCAATTTCTATTTCGAAGTCAGGGAATAGTCCATCTCAATCAAGAAGGAGCATTATTCCAGGATTTTATCCATTTCCCTCGCCTGTTCTACGTGATACGGGCCCACACTCACGCGGCGGACCTCTATTACAGTAGCTCCAACGCCCAGCTTTTCTCCAATATCATGTACCAGACTTCTCACATAGAAACCCGAGGTCACATCACAAGAGAGAGTAAAGTAAGGATATTGAAATTCTCTAAACTCAAGCGAATATATGTGAACTTTTTTCGAGGGTATCTCTACGAGCTTCCCTTTCCTGGCCAGCTCATAAGCCTTTTTCCCTCCTATCTTCTTACTAGAATATGGAGGGGGTTTTTGCCAGATATCGCCATGAAATTCCTCGATAGCCCGTTTCAATTCCTCCTCCGTTACTTCTTTATCGCTGCGCTGGACAATCTTCCCTTCCAGATCAAAAGTATCCGTCTCCATACCCAGAATAGCTTTAACCACATAAGACTTATCCAGATTAAGAAATGAAGCTGCTTCTCTGGTACGTTTCCCCGTGAGAATAATGAGCAAACCTGTAGCCAGTGGATCTAAAGTTCCCGTATGACCAACTTTCACCTTGAGTTTTCGCTTTATTAGTTCTACCACCCGGGACGAAGTGATGCCCTTGGGCTTATCCACCAGCAGAATCAGATCCACGTTGCTTAGTATAGCGCAAAATAGTGAGAGCGATAAGCACAACCGCTCATTTCACATTTTGCTCGCTCTATAGAGAAGAACACACGGAGAGGAGCGCAGAAGAGGGCCGTGAAAACCTCCGTGCTACAACCTCGCACTTCTCTGTTGGAGAAGTTCTTTGTTCACCAAATTGGGAGGAATTTCCCCCGAGAGCACAGCGATTACATTTTCGGCCGCCATCTCAGCCATTCTGTTACGCGTTTGGTGTGTAGCACTTCCCACGTGCGGGACAAGAACAACGTTACTTAATTCTGACAGGCCGGGCGATAGCGCTGGCTCATTTTCGTAAACATCCAGCGCCGCACCGGCAATAATTCCTTCCTTGAGGCTTTTCACGAGTGCCCGTTCATCAAGAACCGGCCCCCTTGAAGTATTAATCAGAAAGGCTGTTGGTTTCATCAGCAGGAGCTTGCTTTCATCTATCAAGTGATAGGTAGAATCGTTCAATGGCACGTGCAATGTAACAAAATCAGACCGGGACAGAAGAGTTTCCAGATCCACATATGTCGCCCATTCAGACAGCTCATTTTCTCTATCCAGCGGACTTGGGCTATAGTACAGCACCTTCATATTGAACCCCGCAGCTCTAAGAGCCATTGCCTGCCCAATTCTGCCGAGACCTACAACGCCAAGAGCCTTCCCATGTACATCTGACCCCAGCATCAATTCTGGCCTCCATCCGCTGAACTTACCTGAGCGCACAAAAGAATCTCCTTCAACCACCCTCCTGGCAACAGACATGAGAAGTGCCCACGCTAGGTCAGCAGTAGTTTCCGTGAGGACTCCTGGGGTATTGGTTACCATGATTCCCCGTTGCGAAGCGTAGTCAACATCTATGTTGTTATAGCCTACGGCGAAATTGGAAACTATCCTGAGTTTCTCCCCCACATCCAATACATCTCTATCTATCCGATCTTCAAGCAGACATATAAGAGCATCAACATCAGCAATTCGAGCAGATAGTTCTTTCTTCGATAGAAGCTTATCTTGTTCATTAAAGTTAAAACAGCACTTCCCTTCAAGCCTCTTTAATCCAGCTTCCGGGATTTTGTACGTAATATAAACCTTCACTGACTGCTACCACTCGCTCAAACAAAAGTGCCGGGGGTGGGACTCGAACCCACACTCTCTTTCGAGAAGCGGATTTTAAGTCCGCCGCGTCTACCATTCCGCCACCCCGGCGCAAACG
>JAGYOV010000016.1 GCA_018399375.1 Dehalococcoidia bacterium | reverse complement strand
CTCAAAATTTAAGACTGGAGTGGAGAAATGAACGGATATATATCCAAATCACGGTCACGGTTTTCCTCAAAGTGGCTTGTGCTGTCTCTTCTTGCGTGTAGTGCTGTGGTCTGGTTATTGGTATTTACCCTGCCCGATGGTAAATTGCATGTGAGCATCCTTGATGTGGGACAGGGTGATGCTATTCTGGTTCGGACTCCCTCCGGACAGAATGTACTTATTGATGGGGGGCCTGATCCCCAGAAACTGAATCTGGAATTGGGCCGACGGATCCCTTTCTGGGACAGAAGTATAGACCTGGTAATAGCTACTCAGCCCCATGCTGATCACATTGCTGGCTTGGTTGAGGTGCTGCGACGGCATGAAGTACAGGGGATCCTGTGGGCGGATGTAGGCTACGAATCATCTGTCTATCGTGAATGGCTTGAGCTTATAGAAGGTGCAGGGATCGAACAACATATAGCAAGGAGTGGGATGGAGGTAGATCTTGGCAATGGTGTCAAGATGAAGGTTCTTAATCCTCCGCGGGAGATCTTTCATGGAACAAGTAGTGATGTAGATAATAATGGGGTAGTGTTGAGACTTTTCTGGAACGAGATAAGCTTTCTGTTTACAGCGGATATTAGAGAGGAGGCGGAGCTTGATCTGATCTTGAGGCGGCCAGGTTTGAGAAGTACTGTACTGAAAGTTGCCCATCATGGCAGTGTTACCTCCACCTCGCCTCAGTTCCTGACGATAGTCAAGCCCGAAGTGGCTGTGATCTCAGTTGGCGTTGACAATCAATTTGGCCATCCAGATGGCGGGGTGGTGGAAAGGCTCGTTGAAGTGACGGGTGTGGATGGCCTCTTTCGTACGGATGAAGATGGCACTCTCGAGTTCATTACAGATGGAAAGGATCTCTGGGTTAGAGAGAAGTAGACAAATATGATGTGGAGTTCTATATGGACCTTATTTCCTGTTTCATGAACTTTATGTACGAGATGGCGAAGCATATAGCGGCCAGGGCTATGATGCTTGTCAGCTGTGGCCACACGAGCAGGAGACTCTGGCTGAAGGGCAGAGGAGTTAGCATTCTACCTTCGATAAGCGTGCTTATTAGCATTATTGCGGAATTGAGACTGGCTGTCTGCGGTACGAGCAATGCGGTAATAGCTTCGCCGTAGAGATTGCAGGGAGAAATGCGCCCTATCGTTCCCGAGATTTCTGCATTCTGGGTTATCATCGCCAATGTAGAGTTAGAGTCGAGGGGGATCTGAGCATCGGCAATGGCGCTAGCGATCATGGACATGAAAAAGAAGAAAAATATCCATAAGCCAATGGTGGAGAGCATAGAAGTGGAGGCTTTCTTGAAAAGAATTGAGAACAGAACGGCCAGGGCCATCCAGAAAGCTCCGTAGATTATGCTTATTAAGACGAAAACTATCAGGCGTAGAACTTCTTCTGATGTTGGTGGAACTCCGATTGTACGCAGCCCCAAACCAACGACAATGGCTACGACGCTAACGATAATGATGGATAGAATGGTTAATCCAGAGAGAAATTTGCCATTAATTACTGCATCGCGGTGAATTGGCTGCGATAGAAGCCGGCTTAAATTTCCGCTTGAGTATTCACTACTTATGGAATCGAATCCCAGGGATATACTTATAATGGGGATAAAGAGCGACATGAAGAAGAGAAATGAAGGCAACGCCTCTCCGCTGATAGTAAATATTTTGAGGAAGATGAACTCTGTGCTGGCAGACACCTCTCCTCTGATGCTCTGGGTTGCCACGTAAATGGCAAGTATCGCTGCCAGAGAGGCAAGGGCAAATAATATGGTGAACCGCTTGCTGTTAAAGTGGTCAGCTAGCTCTTTGTAAAAAACCGCGTACATGTTTACCCCTCTCTATTCCTCGCGGAAATACTTCTTATAGATTTCCTCTAAGTTGTATTCCTCTATCTTCATTCCTATTAGAGAACTGCCTGAGTCAACAATGGTCTTGGCTATCTGAGACCTTAAGTCAGCGCTACAGATGATGAGCGGCGAATTGGGTGGCCCTGAGATGTCTATTACTCCCTTGATGTCCTTTATCATATCGGTAAGTCCGGAAACGGGGTCGGCTATTTGAATTTCTATTCGGTATTGTCCTTCCTGTGATGTTTGCTGTTTCAGTATTCTTACGGGGCCTTCCGCTATCAGTTTTCCCTTGGCAAATATCCCCACGCGCGTGCACACTTTTTGTACCTGTGGCAGTTGATGGGAACAGAAAATTACGGTTATTCCTTTTCTGGACATGCTCGTTATGATGTTGAGGATGTCGTCAATTCCCTTGGGATCTATGCCCACGGTGGGTTCGTCAAGAAAGGCGAGCTTGGGCTCTTTTATCAAAATATCAGCTATACCCAGTCGCTGTTTCATTCCTCTGGAAAATGTATTCACCTGATGATCAGCTACCTGTGATAAGCCAACCATTGCTAGAATGGTGGCGATTTTGTCTTCGACTTCTCCGCGGGGGAGTCCGTTCAGTGCAGCGGTATATTTCAGGTTTTGCGCTGCGGTTAAGTCCTCGTAGAACCCCACTTTCTCCGGCAAATAACCAACGAGACTTTTTACTTTGATTGGTTCTCTCTGCGGAATGTGTCCACAGACCTGAACTGTTCCTGAAGTGGGTTCCGTTAATCCCAGCAGCATCAGAATAGTCGTTGTTTTGCCTGCTCCGTTGGGGCCCAGGAAGCCATAAACCTCCCCCTCTTCTATGCGAAGATTTAGCTTATTAACGGCAGTAAGGCCGTTATAATTTTTGCTTAAATCGCTGGTCTCGACAACGATCTGGCCCATTATATTATCTTCTACCCATGCGAGAGAAAATTACCGCTAGCCCTATTATTACGGCAATAACGATTCCTACTCCTATCCAGCCCCATTTGGTTGAGGTCGCTACCGTTACGCGTATATTTATCTGGGATGGAGCTGTTGAGGTTTCGGGATCGCTGCTGAAGTTCAGATTAACCATGTAGTCTCCCGAGATGGTACTGGCAGGGGGAGTTATACTTACTCCAACTTCCCGTGAATCTCCTGCGGATAGCGCTTCTATCTCGTTGGGCTGGAAGGTTACGTTCCAGCCATCTGGTTTCGAGGAAGAGAACGTGACTTTGTCCAGGGCAGCAGTTCCAGAATTGGTTATGGTGATGGGCAGGTAGCCCTCGCTTCCTGCATTGGTCTGGATGTTCAACCGCTCCCCCTCGAGGGCAGAGATGGTTTTGAGGCCATATCGAGCAGTGATTTTTGCCGTGAAGTCTATGCTTGCCGAAGGAGTTCCCGAGATGGCCTCTGTAGCTTCGAAGGTTATAGTATAATCTCCCGGTTCGGGGTAGAGCCAGTATGGTGCTATGGTGATCACCGTGACGCTTGTGGTGTTATACGGGTTGAGACGAATGCGCTCTATCTGTTGTTCTTCGTATGTTGATTCTTGTATCGCGCTTGTCCAACCACTCGGTGCTGTAACCGAAAGGTTGAAGTTTTTTGATTCATCGCCACCGATGTATATCATGTCAACTTTGAACTCAAAGGTATTGTTTGCCGGTCCTGCCAGCGAGGGGTACTTGGTGCTGAGTGCAAGCCTCTCTTCCTCTAGTTCTTCTTCTGGCGAAGTTTCCTGTGGTAACCCTGCAACAACAGAGGAACCCGTCTCTACGATATTTGCTTCTACCTGTTGATGGGCGTTGAGAGGAAAAGCGAACATTGCCAGACCCATAATAAGAAAGGTTGCAAAACAGATTAATTTGGTTCTTTTCATTTCACCCTCACCATTCCTGATATAATTTGGTTTACATGCTAGCACATTTAGATTACCATATCAATCGCGTTGAAAAGGAAGGAGATTTTTTATGTCCAGAATAGATAGTCGAGCCAGCGATGAACTAAGGCCAGTTCATATGGTCCTGGGATATCAAAGTTTTGCTGGAGGGTCGGTCTTAATTGAGCAGGGAAAAACCAGGGTCTTGTGCTCTGTGAGCATGGAAGAGCGAGTACCAGGTTTTCTTCGGGGGAGTGGCCAGGGTTGGCTCACTGCAGAATATGCTATGTTACCGCGCGCCACGCTTACGCGCACGGCGCGGGATAGAGCAAGTGGTAGAAGCGAAGAAATTCAACGCCTTATTGGTCGGAGCTTGAGGGCATCCGTTAACCTGGCTGCTCTCGGTGAGATGACTTTCATTGTTGATTGTGATGTTCTGCAGGCTGATGGGGGTACGAGGACGGCTTCTATAACCGGGGCATATGTTGCTCTATATCAGGCTTTTCATAATCTCAGGAAGCGAGGGGTCTTGCCCTTTAATCCACTCGGCAAAATGGTAGCTGCCGTCAGCGTTGGCCTTGTAGATGGTACAGCTTTGCTTGACCTTTGCTACGAGGAAGACTATCGTGCCGATGTTGATTTCAATATTGTCATGACCGATAACAACGAGTTTGTAGAAGTTCAGGGGACCGCTGAAGGCAAATCCTTTTCCCGGGATGAGCTGGCGGCTCTTATTGCTCTGGCGCAGGATGGAATAGGGAGGTTGTTCCAGATCCAAAAAACTGCCTTGAGAGCTCTGACCTAAGGACGGACCTGACCCCTGCCAAAGATAATCCACTTGTAGCTGGTAAGTTCTTTTAGCCCCATTGGGCCACGGGCGTGAAATTTCTGTGTGCTGATGCCTATTTCGGTTCCCAGGCCGAATTGTGATCCATCAGTGAAGCGCGTGCTGGCGTTGGCGTAGACGCAAGAGGCGTCTACTTCATTGAGGAAGCGCATGACTGCTGAATAATCTTCGCTTATGATGGCTTCAGAATGCCCTGATCCATATTGATCTATGTGTGCCAGAGCCTCGTCCAGAGAATCTACGATTTTTATTGAGGCTGTTAGAGAGAGAAACTCCTTTCCCCAGTCTTCTCCTGTTGCATCGAACACATTTGCGAAGTTTAAAGGTTTCAAGATCACCATGGCTCGCTCATCGCAGTGCACCTCTACACCAGCCTTGCTCCATTCTGTGGTAATGGCGGGCAGGTATTCTCCAGCAATTTGGCTATGGACCAGCAGGCAGTCCAGAGCATTGCATACTGTTGGGCGCTGGACCTTGGCGTTGTAAGCGATGGCTACCGCATCATCCAGATTTGCCTCTCTGTCGACATAGGTATGGCATACTCCCACTCCACCGGTGATTACGGGCATAGTGGCATTTTCTGCTACGAGCTTTATCAAGTTGGCACCGCCGCGAGGTATCATCAGGTCAATGGTGTCCTTCATATGGAGCATATAATTGACCATTTCCCTTTCAGGAGATGCAATGAGTTGAATCGCTCCCTCAGGTATCTCTGTCTTTTGCACTGCTTCCCTGGCTATTTTGGCCAGTATGATGCAGGAGTTTATGGCTTCCTTTCCTCCTCTCAAAATGACTGCGTTGCCTGATTTGAGACACAGGCTTGATATATCTATGGTAACGTTGGGGCGGCTCTCGTATATGGCGCCGATCACTCCCAGTGGAACTCTTTTCTTGCCCAGTAGCAAGCCATTGGGCAAAGTGCGCATATCAAATATTTCGCCCACGGGGTCAGGGAGAGCGGCTACTGTTTTAACGTCCATGGCTATGTCATGAATGCGTTCTGTCGATAGCATGAGCCTATCGAGCATCGCTTTATTCATTTCTGAGTTCTTGGCTTTTTCGTAATCGATAGCGTTGGCTTCCAAGATCTCGTTTTTCCTGGCAATCAGGGCTTCAGCAATATTGAGCAAAGCTTCATTTTTGTTTTGTGTCGAAATGGAAGCTAGCTTTTTTTTAGCTGCCCGAGCTATCCTTCCCTTTTCTTCTATTTCTCTTACAATAGAATTCATGGCTCCCCCTTATGATTTATAATATCACTGTGTTGTTTCTATGAATCACTTCCTCGCCATAGTTATGTTCCAGGAATTTCGATATCTGGCTTGATCGGCATCCCTTGATCTTTAATATGTCTTTGGCCCTGTAGTTGCAGATGCCACAGGCACAGCGGTTTCCCTGCTGATCAAATACGTTCACGATATCCCCGCGCTGGAAATTGCCATTTACCTCCAGAATACCAGCGGGAAGCAGGCTTCTGTGTTGCTCTTTTAGTGCACGGGCTGCGCCTTCATCGACTATAATGCTCCCTTGTGATGACAAACCACTGAGCATCCATCGCTTTCTGCTTTCCATCTTATTCCCCAGCGCTGGGAAAAATGTACCTACAACTTCTCCTGAATCGATCCTCTCCAGTATTCCGGGTAGCTCTCCATTGGCAATGAGCACATTTGTCCCGGAAGACGTAGCCAGTTTGGCTGCCTGTAACTTTGTTTTCATGCCTCCTGTACCTACAGTCCCACCACTTTTGCCTGCCAGTTTTTCTATGCTGGCATCTATTTTGTCTACTCTGTCTATGAGTTGGGCATCAGGGTTGCTGTTGGGATCGGCGGTGTACAGGCCATTTACATCGGTGAGCAATACCAATAGATCGGCGTCGATGAGGTTGGCTACCATGGCTGATAAGTTGTCGTTGTCCCCGAATCTCATGTTCTGGATTTCATCTGTGGCGACAACGTCATTTTCGTTGACGATGCATATTACTCCGAGCTCAATGAGTGCAAGCAGAGTATTACGTGCGTTGAGATAACCGCAGCGATTGGAAATATCCGCTCTGGTAAGCAATGCTTGTGCTATGGTTATTCCGCGTTGGCTGAATATTTGCTCGTATGTGTGCATCAGGATATTTTGCCCCGCAGAAGCCAGTACTTGCCTGAAGGGAGTATTTTTATTTTCCGGTATTTTTTTGATCTTCTGTCTGCCAGCAGCGATTGCTCCTGATGATACCACTACTATCTCTCTTCCCTTCTGGTGGAGGTGGGCTACCTGTTCGATTAAGTTGGTCATGGCTTTTGTATCCAGGTGGTCGGTGCCGGCGGTAAGTAGATTGGTTCCAAATTTGATCACAAGGCGAGAATAATGCATAGCGACAATTTAGCAGTTTTAGATTGCACTGGCAACTCATGTTACAATTTGCTCGCTGGTTGAGGATTGGGCTATTTTATAGTGCGTGGCTGTTTGTTGATTAGCTTGGTATGAACCTTTCCTGCCTATTTCCCTTGCTAGAAGAAACCGCCTCCTATAAACAGTTGGTGGAGAGGTTGCTGCTGTTTCAAGGAGACCACGAGGTGGTTGTGCTCGAAGCTGCCACTCCTTATTTGATAGCAGCGCTTCAAGCCCATTTGAGATTACCACTTATGGTGATAACTGCTCAGCCTGAACGAGCTCGCATGCTTTACGAGGAGCTCCATATTTGGTGCTCTCCTTCAACGAAGTTAAGGCACTTCCCTGAACTTGATTTTTTGCCTTATGAAATTCCTTCCTCTTTCTCTTCCAGGGCCATGTGGCAGAGATTGCAATTGTTGTATTCTCTGGTTCTGGGAGAATCAGAAGCTAAATCATCCTTGATAGTGACTTCAGCTTTTGCTGTAGCAACTCGAACTATCTCTCAATCAGATTTTGCTGCTGCCTCTCGCGTTTTGAAGAAGGGGATGAAGGTTGACCTTTCAGGTTTACTTTGGGAATGGCAGTCCATGGGGTACAGGATGGAGGATGTCGTTGAAATTCCTGGAACGATGTGCCGTCGGGGAGGAATTATCGATATTTTTTCCCCTGGCGACAATTTGCCAGTGCGCATTGAGTTCTACGGTAGTCAAATAGAGAGTATAAGGTTCTTTTTCCCCGAGAGCCAGCGGTCTACTGATACGGTGAATGCGGCGACAATAGTTCCTCCCAGGGAGGTTTTGATACCGTCAGGGAAGCATGACAACTTGATTGATATGGAAGGTTGCAGTGATGAAGTGTGCCAGCGGCTGCAGGATGACCTGCGTAAGATGGAGCGAGGGCAGGAGGTTTCGGATTCTCTCGTTTACCTGCCACTTTTCAACGAGGGGAGTGTAATCGATTATCTGGGAGAAGAAGCTCTAATAGTTCTCGACGCTCCAGATGACATTGAAGCGTCGATTGATGGGTTGTGTTGTGAAGCAAACAAAATTATGGAGAACAGACGACAACAAGGCAAAATCCCTCGTAATTTTCCCTCCCCTTATTTTCCATGGGGAGAAATAAGTAGGAAAATGGGCTCCAGGAAGCGGTTGAGCCTGGAGTCATGGAGTAGGGCGCAAGATGACTATCAGTTTCTTCCTTTTTCTATGGCTGAGAAGTATGGAGGTCAGGTAGAGAGGTTTCTTGTGGAAGCTGGAGAGTTGCAACAGAGTAAACAGCGCTTGGTCATAGTCAGCCGTCAGGTCGGTAGGCTTACTGAACTATTTCGCGAGGTGGGGATGGATCTGGCACCCTCTTTCGAGTTGCGGGATATTCCTCTCCCTGGCTCTGTCACGTTGCTGCAAAGTTCGCCAGAACATGCTTCTTGGCCTCTGCTCTCTAGGGGATGGGATATGGGTTCACTGCGATTGGTTACGGATGCTGAGTTGTTCGGCATTACAAAAAAAGCGCGCGTAGAGAAAAAGGCTTCTGCAAATCGACACTGGCTTACTCACCGTCTGGTGGTAGGAGACTACGTAGTCCATGTTGACCATGGCATTGGCAGGTTTAAAGGGTTGGTTCGCATGGCTGCTGACGAGGGGGAGAAGGAATATTTGGTTCTGGAGTATGCTGGAAATGACAGGCTATATGTTCCTTATAACCATGTGGAGAGGATTAGCCTTTATATTGGTGCATCGGGTAAAAATCCTTCCTTGAGCAGGTTGGGGACGCAGGAGTGGGGCAGAATCAAGCAAAAAGTTAAAGAGTCCGTTGCGGATATAGCAAAACAGATGCTTGCAATTTACGCCTCTCGTGAGGTAAGTCGTGGGTTTGCTTTCTCTCCCGACACTTTATGGCAACGGGAGTTGGAGGCCTCCTTTCCCTATCTGGAGACTGCCGACCAGCTTGATGCTATCAAGGCTGTTAAAAATGATATGGTCAGGCCGAGACCTATGGATCGTCTTATATGTGGAGATGTAGGGTATGGAAAGACGGAGGTAGCCCTCCGCGCGGCCTTTAAAGCGGTAATGGATGGCAAACAGGTGGCGATGCTGGTCCCTACTACCGTGCTGGCTCAACAGCATTTCATCACTTTTAGAGAAAGATTGCAGACTTTTCCTGTAAGGGTAGAGATGCTGAGCCGCTTCTGCTCTCGAGATGAGGAGCAAAGAATTGTTCAGGGATTGTACAGTGGGGCTGTAGATATTTGCATTGGCACACATCGTCTGCTGCAGAAAGACATTTCCTTCATGGATTTGGGGTTGGTGGTTATTGATGAAGAGCAACGCTTTGGCGTGTTGCAGAAGGAAAAACTGAGGCAAATGAGGAGGGAAGTAGATGTTCTTACTTTGAGCGCTACTCCTATACCGCGCACGCTGCATATGTCCTTAACCGGCATAAGGGATATGAGTATCATTGAAACTCCTCCTGAAGAACGACTTTCCGTCAAAACTTACATTGGGCTCTATGACGAACAGTTGGTGGAACGGGCAATTAAACACGAACTGGAAAGGAGTGGGCAGGTGTTTTTCGTGCATAACCATATTGAAAGTATGTTTCTCGTTGCTGGAAGGTTACAGACACTGGTCCCACAAGCTCGAATCGCTGTAGCTCATGGCAGATTGACTGAGTGGGATTTAGAGGATGTGATGTCGCAGTTCATTGCTGGAAATTATGATGTGCTGGTTACCACGACCATTATTGAATCTGGGCTGGATATACCTAGCGTAAATACTCTGATAGTTGACCATGCTGATAGATTTGGACTGTCTCAGCTTTATCAACTGAGAGGGCGAATAGGTCGTAGCAGTGAGAGGGCATACGCTTATTTTTTATTTGATAGTAAGGAACGAATGACTTCTCAGGCTTACCAGCGGCTTAGATCCATCTTTGAGGCCAGTGAATTGGGTGCGGGCTTTAGTATTGCTATGAAGGACCTGGAAATCAGGGGCGCAGGTAATTTATTGGGTTCTGCGCAAAGCGGGCATATAGCTGCGGTGGGGTTTGAGCTTTATTGCCAGTTACTGGCTGGAGAGATTGAGTGGTTAAAAAAAGGCGAGCTTGATAAAGCTGAAGCGGGAGAAAGGAGGAAGACTCCTGAGCTGTCTCTGCCATTGGCTGCTCTTATACCGGAAGAATATGTTCCCGATATGGGTACTCGCTTGAATCTTTATCGACGGCTGGAGAAGTTGGAAACTGAGAGAGACGTTGAAGAGATGACAGAGGAATTTCGGGATAGATTTGGAGAGCTACCACAACAAGTAATCAATCTCCTCTATGTAGTGAAGATAAGAGTTCTTGCTGCTGGAGTAGGGATACAGTCAATTTGTTTTCAGGAAAAGCATCTGGTGCTGGAACTATCTCTCGAAAGGAGCCTGAACTCTTCATTTTTGGATGGATGTAGCTATAGGGGGGCTATCAGAATTGGTTCACGTCAGATCAGGCTGGATATCAGGAGGGGAGGAAGTAAATGGCAGGAGGTCCTGAAGGACCTCCTGCACAGGATGTCTGTCTAATTGCGTAGACCAATTGGTATAACCCATCTACCATGCACGGCATTTAGAACTACGGCAGCTGATACATAGATGGCAGATATGCCACAGAAGAGCCCTTCAATGCCGGGTACTATGGCTGGAAGGCCAAAGAACATATGGGCTGCGAGCAACCAGAATAGTATCACCAGTGAAGCAAATATGAAAATGTGGGCATTGGAAATCTTGAAAGTTCCGATGGTCATATAGAGGGTAAATATACCCCAGAGGACGAATGTCCAGCCTAGCCCTGCGTTGGATAAAGCAATGACGCCCAGCCATTCCATGAGGAACATGAAGCTCAGGCCTATCCAGAACGCTCCGTAGGACGTGAAGGCCGTTAGACCGAAGGTATCACCTCTGCGCCCATCGATTATGCCGGCGATAATTTGAAGCAGCCCACCCCAGAAGAATCCATACAACAGCGGTTCTACGTTCGGTATCGCGCCTACGTTATGAATTTGTAGCAAAACGGTGTTGAAACCAAATCCTGCAAGCCCCAGAGCTCCAGGATTACCCCACTTGACTTCTTCTGCCATGAAAACCTCTCCTCCTTTCTTTAGATTTTATAACGATGGCGATAAGTTAGTAGTGCCAGGTAACTGAAATGCCTGGCACTACTAACTTAATCTTTACAATCTAGCGATTTATTCTACTCTCCCGTTTACCAGATCGCCTACGACACTTGGATCGGCCAGCGTGGAAGTATCTCCCAGATTATTCACATCACCTGCAGCTATCTTCGTTAGGATCCTCCTCATAATCTTGCCGCTTCGAGTTTTCGGCAGGCCATCGGCGAACTGGATTTTATCTGGAGAAGCAATAGGCCCAATTTCTTTGCGCACGTGAGCGACGAGGCTCTTTTTCAAGCTTTCATCTTTGGCAACTCCAGACTTGAGGGTAACGAAGGCATATATTCCCTGCCCTTTGA
>JAGYOV010000159.1 GCA_018399375.1 Dehalococcoidia bacterium | reverse complement strand
CTCTGAGGGACTTCGGTTTTTCCCATGCATCTCTGCCATCGGATGTTATTATGATGGCATCGGTCAAGCGCCCTGAAGATGGGCTTATGAGGGAAATAAAATTCTTTACTTCTCCAGATAGCGGCGAATGTATTGGTGCAGAAACATAGCTCTCGGAATCACCGATCTTTTGGCCAGTTTTTACGGCATCACCTTTTTTGACCAGGGGTTGACAAGGTCCTCCTAAATGCTGGTGCAAAGGAACGATGGCCTGTCTTGGTAGAGGAAGAACTTCGATAGGACTATCTGCTGTAAGTTTGTTTTCCGGGATTTTTACTCCGTGAGAGGTGCTTTTCTTTTGAAGGATTATTCCTGCCAACTGTTTAGCCCATCCCCTCATCCAGGTATTTTGATAATCCCTGTGAAGTATATATTTCCCTGTCTGAATCAACTAGGAGGCACTCTACACCGTCTAGCGAATCTACCAGCTTCATTCCCTCCACAGGCCCCATCACGAAGACGGAGGTGGCAAGTATATCAGCGCGTGTACATGTGCCCGCTATTATCGTAACGCTGATGCACTCATTGGCAGAGAACCCCGTTCTGGGATCGATGATGTGATGTGCTTGCTTCTCGGGATCAAAATATCTCTCATAGTTTCCCGAAGTTGCTATTGCCTCACCCGTGAGTTTGAAAGTTGCTATGCTCTGGTTCTTGTCATCAGGGTTCTCCAGGGAGATGGTCCATGGTTTATTTCCTGGCTTGGCGCCTATCATGCCCATATCTCCACCGGCATTTATCAGGGCATGCTCGATTCCCATGCCACGCAAGACTTGCAGCGCGCTGTCTACTGCGTAACCCTTGGCGATTCCTCCAAGAGTTAGCTTCATTTCAGATACATTGAAATAAATTCTGTTGCTTTTGAGGATTATCTTGTTCCACCCGACTCTTTGCAGTGTGTCCTCCAAAATGATCTTCTGAGTTGATTCATCCTCTTTCCATAGTCCTTCTGCCCATAATTCCAGCACTGGCTGTATAGTTATATCGAAACATCCATTGGTTAGCTTGCTGTAATCCTGGGACATGCTGATCATTTTCTCCAGGTCAGCCGAAGGGTTGTCCAGGAATCCATCTTGGTTGAGCTGGAATGCCTGGCTCTTGCTGTCGAAGATTGAAGCTGTGTTTGCTATTTCCTCCATGCTTGCGAAAGCCGCATTTATTGTTTCTGCAGCCGTTTTTTCATTGGAGTATATTGTGACCGAGACGTAGGTATCCATAAGGGAACGGGTTTCTTCAAATCTCTGTGGAGGTTTACTGCAGGCAAAAATCTGCCCCAACAAGATTAGCAGCAATATGAAGGCGGTAGAAAGAATAAATCTTCTCTTGTCTCGCATTTCTCTTCCAGTTCTGAGGAGGTTATCTGGAGAGCACCATTATAACTCGAAGGAAACTTTCCCATTCTGTTACATGTAGTTACGAATTGTCAAATTGGGCATGTGCGTTTATTGGCGCTAATTTTCCCCTTCTTATCTGGGGGGAAAGTATGGAATAAGTATTGGTTGGTAGCGGAAAATTCACTGGCAAATAGCTATATGTTTATCGAGAAGAGAAGTAAACGAGTGCTATCTGCTTGGAGTTGTGCAGAATTATTCTGTGGTTGGGTGGTGGAGCTGATGGGATTCGAACCCACTACCTCCTCAATGCCATTGAGGCGCTCTCCCAATTGAGCTACAGCCCCAAGTAAATATAGCAGAGAGGTGCGATGTTATTCAAATTAGAAATCCAATCCAATCCATTTCAATATGGAATGCAGGCCGAGATATCCCAGATATGCCAGGATCATGTTTTTGACAGTTCTTCCTGCCCACGTGGCAAGGAAGAACTGGATCAGCTTGAAGCGAAACATGCCAAGGGCTACAGCAAAGGGATAAAAGATAGGATTGAATATAGCGGCCATAAAGAAAACTCCCTTGGACCCGTGGCGCTGAAAGAAGCTGTCCATGCGCATGTAAAAAGAATCCTCTTCGGTGGATCGAAATAGATGTCTGCCGTTGTATCCGGTGAAGTATGCTCCCAGTGCTCCCAGTGTCTCT
>JAGYOV010000158.1 GCA_018399375.1 Dehalococcoidia bacterium | reverse complement strand
GCGCTACCAGACTGATGGTATTGCCTACCTTCTCAGTAATGGTATCGACCAGCCCAATGAACTTATTCCTGTTACTACTCATTTAAAGATGCTTACTATATTCCCCTGAAGTCTTTTATCAACTCGATTAGTTTGGCAGATGCCTCACTTTCAGCAGACGCCTGATCCCATATTTCATAAGCTGCTTCATCAGCTGCATGCTGAAATTCTTCATCCATCAAGGACTCAATAATCTCACCTGCAGCAACCTTCTGCTGAATTATCGCCTCCTGTTCAGCAAAGCGATCGTTGACCTCATAGAAGTAATCCTCCATAGCGCCGGTCAAAGCTTCCTTCAGATCCTCAGGAAGCTCATTCCAGGAATCCATGTTTACCAGCGTGTCCTGTATCATATTGGTTACCTGGCCCTCATTGCTAATCCAGTACGGAGCTACGCTCTGCCAACCAAAACCAGTTATGGCACTTGAATCCCAGGCCACAGCATCGATGGTCCCCAGCCTCAGCGACATCTCCATCTCACTTGCAGGCAACATCTCCACCGGCACCCAGCCTAGCATGGAGCGCCACTGAGACATATAGCCACCGAGATCAGCTATTTTAAGTCCTGCTATATCGTCAAGAGTATGGACCTCCTGAGTGGAAAGGACGCACGCGCCCGCACCAGTATACATGTCAAGCCAGTACAAGTTTTGCTTGGCAAATTCCTCGCGAAGTATGTCTACTACTTCAGTATTAAAGATAAACTCACGCTGTGCAAGAGCTCCCTCTTCAGCTGAAAGTTCAAGATTCCATATTCGAGGCACACTACCAAATAAGACATCACCACAGGGAACCACCATAGACCAGATAGCACCGCCGCCATGTGCCATATCTAGAGTCCCCCTCGAGCAGGCGGGAAGCACCTCCGGTAGTGGTACTATCTCCGGTTCTGCAAAAACTTCAATCTTCAGCCGTCCATCGCTCCTTTCATATGCACGTTCAGCCATAAATGTCAGCGCCTCCATACCTATATCTCCATGTGCCCAGGTAGATTGTACCTTCCACTCATATACCTCGGCTGTTGGTGATGGTTCAGGCGACGGTGTGGGGCTTGTAGTTGGCTCAGGCTGTGTTGTACAACCGGCAAACATTGCCAAACTACCCAGCAAGACAATCAATATCAGCGAAGAAAATAACCGTATTCTCTGGATTTTCATATTTACCCTCCTTTTTTGACATCCTCATACTGCGTCACAAAAATCACACAGTGTTAACGCTCCCAAAATATAACCTATCTATTTCACCTCCCTTTTCCCTAGAATTTCTCCATGCTATATTTGTTTTCACTATATGGATAGGGTAAAGCCATTGTCTGAAAGCAACTAAAATCCAATTCGTAATCGTACCAATCTGGAAATGCTGCCTTCAGTTCATCCATCATCTTCCTGCGTTCATCAAACGCCATGTCTTTGAGGCTATACCTCCCTCCATATTTGAGCCGCAAATCTTGAAAGAGGGTAAGCCACTTTTCCATCGAATCATATATTTCCGGCCCGCATATGGGGCCGTGTCCAGGAACAATGGTCTTAGCATCAAATTTGTCCCGCATCCAATCAATTATCCTCAGCCAGTGACCATCGCGTTCCAGGTCATTCCAGGGATGCCACTTGTTATATATGACATCATTGCCAAGCAAGATTTTCAGCTCAGGGATATAGACAATAGTGTGTTCCATATCATCGGCTGGACCTGTGGCATACAACTGTAGAGTAAAATCGCCAGCATCAATTACCTTTTCCTTCTCGAAGGTATCAGTTGGTTCTATAACCCGCGTGAACGTTTCGGCCGCAAGGTTCTCCGTCATCAAGCACCACCGAACATTCGCTTCTCCCATAACATGAATGTAATCTGCTGTCATCTTTGCCATCAAAATAGGCGCCTTGGGAGCCACTTCGCGGAAGAAGTCCAGCGAGCCCCAATGGTCGGGATGACCGTGAGAAATAATGAACTGTGAGATATTACCGGAGGTATGCTTTTTAATCTGCTCCCAGAGGGCCTTACCATCCTTGTTGAGAACGGGAACATCATAGACAACTACTCCAAGCTTCTTGGTTTCAAAAAAAACGTGATTGGA
>JAGYOV010000157.1 GCA_018399375.1 Dehalococcoidia bacterium | reverse complement strand
TTAAACCCAGGCACTCCTCACCTATGATTTCATTTTAGAGCAACGTTAATTGATTGGCAATAGACTCTTTCCCTAAAAATCACTTTATTATGTGATTCTACCATTTTGAGCATTGACTTCGATGGGATCTCTATACCTCGTTCTCGCTGTAACTGGCATGGATCTGCCATGCAGAATTTACACCATACCGGGATAATTGTAGCCTCTCCTCCCTTTTTATTTATCGGCGTAGTCTATAATGTGAGGTAATGGAGATCGAGGAACGACAACGGGGCAATTTGGGTTTGCAGGTTCGAATCTATGTGAGTTTCTATATGAGTTCTGTCTTCCTTGAAACGAGGAGGTCTCGGCGCAGGCGAACGTACTCTGTACCTGTTGTGATCGGATAGAAGATCGCTGCGCTTGAGGGAGCACATCCGAAGCGAGCGATTATGAGTTGAACCAATCAGGCTAATTCGCGACGTGGTGGTGCAATGTTGTGTAGAACTACTTGATAGCATATCCGGGCTCGTGGGAGTAGCGGTGAATATAGCTCGAGCGAGTTATAGCTTGCCTGTATGGCGTGCTATTTTCTTTGCGTTTTCTCATTCTCTATTTTGATGCTGGAGATACGCTGCATTTTTGGATTGATTGCTTGTTTCTGCACAATTATCTCTATTCTTGGGCCTCTTCTATTTCCAGTATCCGGTCGACCCGGAAGACCCTTTCTGCGTTGCGCTTCAGGCAAAATGCTTGCATGCCCAGATACGTCTTGTTGTTGTAGGTCATTTCTCCCACTGTTTCCGGCCTGACCATCCGCTGAGATTTCTCGTCGTTGGGCTTGAGGTATACTATGCGCAGTGGTGTTTCGTTCTCAATTGCTCTTTCGATGATTTTCAACTTGTCGTCGATCGAGCATATTTCAGCTGCCCTTTTATACTGGTACCTGGTGAGGAAGTCCACTATCCTGTAATCCGACCATATGTATTTCTTCTTGATGGGTTTTCTCAGCACGATGCCTTCCAGCGTAGTACAGCGGCTCAGTGCCACGTAGACCTGCCCATGAGAGAATGCCCCTTGTCCAATGTCGATGATCACTCTGTCGAATGTCTTTCCCTGGCCCTTGTGTATGGTCACAGCCCAGGCCAAAATTAGCGGATATTGCCTGAATGTGCCGATGGTTTCTGATTGTAGCTGCCCTTCTTCAACGAAGAAGCGGAAGATCTCCCACGTATAGGGGACAATCTCCACCTCTTCTCCGTTTGTCATCTCGGCGATGATAACGTTGTCTTCTTTATTTATCTGGATTATGCTGGTAACTTTTCCAATGCTGCCGTTGACCCAGCGGCCATCGAGGTCATTATTTACCATCATAATTTGTGCTGCTGCCTTGAGATGGAGAATCGTGGACGTCGGCAGGTTTTTCTCGCCGAAATCTCCCTGGATGGTGGCAGGGAAAACGTGGTTTATGCCTGGCAGCTTTGCTAACCGCTCGGCATTGATTTGGTCTGCTAGCTTGTTGGTCGTCGTCAGGTGGATGTAAAAGCTATCTGGTGGTGGTTCGAACTCGGGTAAATGCCGCTGGTTGAGAATGGCCAGCTCTTCTTCGGTAATGGAGTTGTTGCGGATGGAATTTAGCAGGCCAAGGAACTGCTCATCGTGCTGGCGGTAGACTTTTTCCAGCTCTATGAATTCCATTTCCATGGAGTCGAACGCTTCTGCACTGTAGAAGTAGGGAGTGCTATAGAATGTTTCAAAGACTTCCTTTTCCGCTCCGGCAACTACTGGAGGTAGCTGGTATAAGTCACCAAAAAATATCATTTGAAGCCCGCCGAAAGGCCTTTTTGCCGATGGCCCGTTTAACCGCAGGAACCTGTCCACGCAGTCGATCAAATCGGCTCTCACCATGGAGATTTCGTCGATAACTATGGCATCCAGTTTCTTATAGATGTTCTTTTCATCGTCGACGAAATGGAGCTTCTTCACCCTTTCTCGAGTGATGTTCGGCTTGAAGCCAAAGAAAGAGTGAATGGTCTGTCCCTTGACGTTGAGCGCAGCGACGCCGGAGGGAGCCAGCACGGCGGCCTGTTTTTTTGTCGTGTTGCGGAAATGGCTCAATAGCGTTGATTTGCCCGTGCCTGCTCTGCCCGTGATGAAAACGTT
>JAGYOV010000156.1 GCA_018399375.1 Dehalococcoidia bacterium | reverse complement strand
AGGTAACTTTGAGGCTGTGATCCCTGAGATTACAGGAAGTGCTTACACTATGGGGATGAATACGATTATCATACCCCCAGAAGATCCCCTGAAAAAAGGCTTCCTGATTGAATAAAAGCAATGGAGGATTTAAATGTCTCGGCTTTTAAAGCCTTTTGGTTATTTTGAGCCTGATACGGTTGAAGAGGCGATAGGGCTTCTATCTACGCATGGTGACAAAGCAAAGGTGCTTGCCGGTGGTACTGACCTTATCATCTCAATGAAAAGGCGGGAGATACTACCAGAAAAAGTAATTTATATCAAAGCCATTCCAGGCCTGGACTACATTGAGTATGACCAGGAATCGGGACTCAGAATTGGAGCTCTGGCAACCCATAGTGCCATAGCCGATTCTCCCATTGTGAGAGACAATTTTGGACTGCTGGCTACTGCCTGCGGTAAAGTGGGCACTCCTCAGGTCCGCAATGCAGGAACAATAGGTGGGAATATCTGTAAAGCAGGACCGTCACAAGACACTCCTCCTTCACTACTTGTACTTAACGCCAGACTTAAGCTTGTCAGCCTCGATGGCGAAAGAATAATTCCTATTGACCAGTTCTTTATCGCACCGTTTCAGACTGCTCTTAACCCAGCAGAGCTAATCACCGAAATTCAGATACCTCCACTACCTCCCAGAAGTGCCGGTTGCTACAAATGGACTACCAAGATAGTCAATGTCGATGAAACGCTTGTCGGAGTAGCTGTTCTGATAGCGCTTGATTCTAACAACAGTGTGTGCAGTGAGATAAAGATAGGATTATGCTCAGTAGCTCCTACTCCTATGAGAGCCAGACGGGCGGAGGAAGTCCTGCTAGACAAGAAATTAGACGGTATCATTATTGAGCAAGCAGCCAAGGTTGCAGCTGAGGAAACAATGCCCCGCTCCCGAGCTGATTACCGCAGAAAGATGACCGAGGTCTTGGTGAGAGAAGCGGTAGAAGAAGTTTGGCAAAAGATTAAATGACAATCTGAGGGAGAAGGCTTAATGAAGCAGATCGCCAATTTCATAGTAAACGGAAAGCCATATGAAATAGCCATAGAGCCTCACATGCTTCTGATTGAGGTATTAAGGGAAGAGTTGGGGCTTACCGGAACGAAATATAGCTGTGGCATTGGTCATTGTGGAGCCTGCACCGTCTTAGTTGATGGCATACCCATCCTTTCATGTCTAACCCTGGCTGCGACAGTTAAAGACAAAAATATCACCACCATAGAAGGGCTGGCAAAAGGCACTGAGCTGCATCCGCTTCAGAGAGCATTTATAGATTACGGGGCAATACAGTGCGGTTACTGTACACCGGGCATGATCTTGTCAGCCAAAGCGCTGCTGGACAGAAATCCTGCTCCTGGCGAGGCAGATGTTAAGCAAGCTCTGTCTGGTAATCTATGCCGGTGCACAGGTTATGTAAAGATAGTTGCTGCTGTGCTGGCGGCAGCGGAGAATATGAGAAAGGTGGCAAAGGTATGAAAGACGGTTTTTCGGTTGTTGGTAAGCGAATCATCCAGCCAGATGCAGCTGCCAAAGCCACGGGAACTGCCATATATGCAAGTGACCTGAATATGCCTGGCATGCTGATAGGAAAGGTGCTAAGAAGTCCCTATCCACATGCCAAAATTAAGAGGATAGATAAATCTAGAGCCGAGAAACTACCTGGTGTTGAGGTTGTGCTCACTCCGGAAGATGTAACAGAGTGGAACGGGTTTGACCGAGGCTTAAAAGATTTACCGATGATAGCGGGGGGATATGTTGTTCCGCCAGACGAGCACGTTTTGAATGAAAGGGCACGCCATTTCGGCGATGGTATAGTTGCGGTGGCAGCTACAAACGAACACATAGCTGAAGAGGCGCTGGACCTGATAGAGGTAGAATACGAGCAACTGCCTTTTGTAATTGACCCGGAAGAAGCCATTAAACCAGGAGCACCCCAGATAAGTACCTTCGCCAAAAATAACATTGGTAAACATATATCCTACCCTTTCCCTGAAGGTGATGTTGAAAAGGGATTTGAAGAAGCAGACTGTATAGTGGAAGGCACATTCAGTACTACAAAACAGGAACACTGCGCCGCAGAGACAGCTGCTTCTCTTGCCTACGTCGATATCGATGGCAGAATTAACGTCTGG
>JAGYOV010000155.1 GCA_018399375.1 Dehalococcoidia bacterium | reverse complement strand
TAAGGCCGGTCGATTGGCACGGTTCCTCGATGTGCTTTACCTGCTCTCCGAAAATCCCGCTGGACTATACCCGGAAGAGCTGGCGAAAAAGTGCCGCGTAAGCGTCAGGACAACGTATCGCGATCTCAAAGCTCTTTCCGGCGAAATGGAAATTCCGCTTAAGAGCGAAAAAGGAAAATGGAAAATTCCGTCCGCCTACCTTCTCCCTTCCATCAATCTCAGCCTCCCAGAAGTTACGAACATATTTTTTGCTGCCAGGCTATTGCTTGGCTACAGCAACTCCTATAATTCCAGTATCGCCACGACTCTAATGAAACTCAGGTCCATTGCGCCCCACCCCCTGAAAGAGCAAATACGCAAGACGATCGAATGGATGCAAAGATACCAAAAGGACAGCTCGCCTGCGCTGGGGCTCCTGGCACAGGCATGGATGAGCGGGACCAGAGCGAAAATACAGTACCTGGCGCCGGGAAGAGAAACGCCGGTTGAATGCCTTATAGAGCCGTACTTCATTCAGACAACGGATATGAAAGTAGCCAGCCATATTATCGCCTACTGCCCCGACGCAGGCTCGATGTATACCTTCGAAATAGAGCGCATCAAGAGCCTGAAACTCTTAAGTGAACGATATACAACGCCACGAGCGTTCGATGCTCGAGAGCGCATCAATAAGCCCCATGGCCTCTCCAAAGAAAGCGATGACAGAGACGCCCGGGGAGGAAGGAGTCGACCCGAAGCTCCATGACCTCGATAACGGCAATGCGCACTAGTTATACACAGCAAAAAATGCTATCGTAGGGTTATATGTCTCTATACTCTCATTCGCAGTTAAGTACTTATGAACAGTGCCCCCTGAGGTACAAACTTCGCTACCGGGACAGGATCAAGCGCGAAGTTACCGGAATAGAGGCTTTCCTGGGAATAATAGTTCACGAGACGCTGAGAAGGTGCTACAACGACGCTCTGCGCGGCACGGTCAGCACCCCAATGGACCTATTCAGCTATTATGATGAGCTCTGGGAGAGGAAGTGGCACGATGAAATCGTCATTACCCGGAACGACATTTCATTAGAGGACTACAGGGCACAAGGCAAGGCCATGCTGATAGCATACCATCAGAGATATGCGCCCTTTAACTCAGAGGTAACCATCGGCACCGAAATGAAGCTCATGTTCTCTCTGAAAGAGAACGACAATTACATGATGGTGGGATTTATAGACAGGCTATCGCGCACCAAAGATGGCATTCATCAAATACATGACTACAAGACATCATCGCACCTGCCGCTCCAGGAGGAAATCGACCAGGATCGCCAGCTGGGGCTGTACTCTATCGGCATCAAGCAGAAGTGGCCAAACATCGAGAAGATAAATTTAATCTGGCACTATCTGGCCTTCGACAGGGAATTGATCTCGCACCGCTCCGATGAAGATATACGCCGTCTCATCGATAATACCATCAGACTAATAGATGAAATCAACGACGCTACAGATTTCCCGCCGAGAGAATCTGCGCTATGCGCATGGTGCGAGTATCCGGACCTGTGCCCCCTCAGAAAGCATCTCTACGAAGTAGATCCCCTACCCAGGAGCACAGAGCAACCAGAAGCAGGTGCATAGTTATGCGCCTGGCGGTTCTTTGAACGCGCTTTACCGGACTCTAAGAGAGGGTGGAACAAGAGAGCTTTCCGCTGTTTTAATTTTATCTCTGTACGAACAGAAATTTGACAGACGAGCTTCTTTTGTGCTATAGTAGAAAATGTCCCAAGTAATCAAGCTAAGTTTTGTCTTTCGAGCGATAGTGGTAGAAGCAGGTTTAAGCTGAGGTGAGTAGGAAGTTATCCTGCTCAGGGTAAGCGAAAACCGAGAAGCGGAAGCAGCATAGTTCGGAAGAGCGAAAGCAGGGTTACTTGGGACAGCTTTTTTCTCAGGCAATTTCTTCCAGCAGCAATACTTTTTGTATCACGGCTTCGCTTCATTTTTTGATAAAAAACTACGCCGTGCGGCAATAACAGGATCATCAGGAACTACAGGCTCAGACTTCATTTCGCTCTACAACTGAGAACCACGCTGAGAGGCCAATTACATACCTATTTCCTGTACACCATGAACAACGCGCGGAGGACTTACCAACTCGAGTTGCGGCAGAAAACGTATTTCAAATTTTAATAGCTTGGCGTCATTCAACGACACATCCCTTTATTTCAAGAAAATTTTTTCATTTGAGCGAAAAAA
>JAGYOV010000154.1 GCA_018399375.1 Dehalococcoidia bacterium | reverse complement strand
ATGCGCTGAATAACTTCCATCCTCCGTTAAAACTGTCCATCCATTGGGAGCCAATTTCGTGCGCCAGCCGCCTCCATTAACCATGGGTTCAATGGCTATGGTCATTCCCTTGCGAAGCCGTGCTCCTCTGCCAAAATTAAAATTGGGCACCTGTGGCTCCTCGTGCACATCCCTACCTATACCGTGCCCCGTGTATTCCCTGACAACCGAAAACCCTCTTGACTCAACATAACCCTGAACGGCCTGCGAGATATCCCCAACATAAGCACCTGCTTTAGCTCGTGCGATGCCCTCTCTCAAACTGCGCTCGGTAACAGCCATCAGTTCTTTATTTTTCTCATTTATTTCCCCCACACCCACGGTTATGGCCGCATCAGAGTGAAACCCTTTAAACTTGACACCCATATCCAGAGAAACAATATCACCATCCCGCAGGACTCTGCCCCCCGGAATACCATGCACAATCTCGTCATTCACCGAAATGCACAGGTTAGCCGGAAATCCATGATAATTTTTGAAGGACATCACTACGCCTCTCGCCTCCGCTTCGCGGGCGGCGATAGCATCCAGGTCGCGAGTTCTTATCCCTGCCTTTACTCCTTCCCTCACCTTTTCCATGATAGCCGCCCATATTCTGCCACACTGGCGCATGATCTCTATCTCCTCGGCAGACTTAATAGTTATCATCTTATACTTCCCTCTTTTCGCATATAGCACCTGACTAAAACCAGCTACATCACCAAGAACAACTCATCTAAACCACCCTTTCGCCTGCTTCACCGCTTCATCAGGAACAAACCAACGGCGATTTTACATCACAGTTTGCTTCTTGCCCCCTACTGTTTCTCCGACAGGATAGAAAGGAGGTCTTTCTTTATTTCTTCTATATCCCTGTCTCCATCAACTTCAACCAGTTTCCCCTGCTCTCGGTAATAATCTATTATTGGACTCGTTTGCTCAAAGAAAACTTTCAACCTTTCCCTTATTGTATCCTCTTTATCATCAGGCCGCTGATATAATTCTCCACCGCACCGATCACACTTCCCCTTCACTTTGGGAGGCGAGGCGGTGATATGATATACCGCCTGGCAGTTCCGACAAACCCAGCGCCCTCCAAGCCTTTTCACAAGCGATTCGCTGGGAACATTGATATATATCGCTATATCCACGCTCTTCCCCTGAGCGGCAAAAGCTTCATCGAGTACTCTTGCCTGACCCAGAGTACGAGGAAATCCATCTAGAAGACAACTCGCATCACAATCAGAAGCGGTAAGCCTTTCCAGTATCATCTTTATGGTCACCTCATCGGGAACTAGTTCTCCTTTCTGCATATAAGCCTGAGCCAGAATGCCCAGTTCAGTTTTCTTTTCCAGATTCTGCCGGAACAAATCCCCTGAAGCAATATGAGAGCACCCCAGTTCTTCAGACAGCAGGTCCGCTTGTGTTCCTTTCCCTGCTCCCGGGGCACCTAACATAACAATATTCATGTTATTCCTCCTTTCTTACTTACTTTAGAAAGCCATCATATCGACGCATGGTCAGCTGTGATTCCAGCTGCTTCATGGTATCCAGCGCAACCCCTACCGCAATGAGCAGTGCAGTACTGGATAGAGTTAGGGATCGAACGCCCGTCATCTCCTTGGCTAAAAAGGGCATAATTGCCACTATTCCCAGAAATAGTGCTCCTCCAACGGTAAGATTTTTAGTAGTTCGATTGAGATACTCAGCGGTCGCTTTTCCCGGCCGAATTCCGGGAATGAAACCTCCTTGTTGCTGCAAACTTTGAGTTAAGTTCATCTGCTCAAAGATAATCATCGTGTAAAAATAAGCAAAGGCCATTACCAGCAGGAAATATGGTATCCAGTAGGCAAGCGCTAGCGGGAAATCGTTTCCAGAATTGAAAATGTTGTAGATAGAATTCCAGAAGTTAGGATCCATACCTGAAGGATTCATAAACCATGTTGCTATCGTTGCCGGGAACTGCATCATGGCTATAGCAAATATCAGTGGAATCATCCCTGCCATGTTCACTCTCAGGGGAATGTAAGTCGATCCTGACTGACGATACATGCGCCCACTACGGAAGGTGCTCTTAGCGTATTGCACGGGAATGCGCCGTTGGGCCTCGGTAAACATCACTATAAATACCAGCGTTGCCAGCCCCAGTATGACAAACACAGCCAACCCTAGAGGATCCTCGCTGGCGACCAGCGTGCCCCCCAGCATGCTGGGCATGCCCGCTACGATGCCCCCGAAAATGATTATCGAGA
>JAGYOV010000153.1 GCA_018399375.1 Dehalococcoidia bacterium | reverse complement strand
CCAGAACTCAGGCTTGTCTGCCGGAATGCATGCAGGAGCAACAAGTTACTGTCGACCTGGATACCGTTTCACTGCAGCGGCCCTTTCTGGTTATCGCGACACAAAATCCCGTGGAACTGGAGGGAACTTTCCCTTTGCCTGAAGCTCAGCTTGACCGTTTCCTGCTGAGAGTCAGGATAGGTTATCCTTCGGAGGAAGAGGAGAGGAACATCATCACGCGCTTCCAGCTAGCAAATCCTCTTGATACCCTGGGTGAAGTTATCAGCGCAGATGAGCTGCTGCAATTGCAGGAAATGTGCCGTCAGGTTTACGTTGAAGAGTCAGTTTACAGCTACATCACCGCCATCGCCAGAGCTACCAGGGAACATCCCGATATTAGCCTGGGAGCTAGCCCCCGCGCTTCTATGGGGCTTCGCCTGGCATCGCAGGCGCTGGCTGCTATTCGTGGTCGCGATTATGTCATCCCCGATGATGTGAAACAAGTAGCAGTTTCAGTGCTGGCTCATCGGCTTATTGTAAATACGGGGTCCCGTATAAAAGGGAAATCAGGTGAGGCCATAGTGGAGGGCATTATCTCTGAAGTTCCCGTGCCTGTGGAAAAACAGTCATAGGAAAATGGAAAAAGGATCGTTTGAAGGGAAGCTAAAGCCCTATCTTACCGGATACCTCGCGCATTCCCATAATGGTATCTTGGATGAGATCTCTCAACTCTACGCTTAGCATGCTGCATCCATTTTCAATTATTGATCGATTTACGCCCGCAGCAAAGGACTTATCCTTCCATTTCTTCATTACGGATTTTGCTTCCATATCCATCACGCTCTTTGAAGGCCGGACCAGGGCTGCTGCTGCGACGAGGCCAGTTAGTTCATCTATTGCGTATAGCGTCTTCTCCATTTTGCTCTGTGGCTCAACGTCGATGCATATGCCCCAACCATGTGAGATAATCGCCCGAATGTATTCATCGGGCCAGCCCCGTGCAAACAATATCTCGCGTGTTTTATGACAGTGTTGTTCAGGGAATTGTTCATAGTCCAGGTCGTGTACCAGCCCAACAATTCCCCATTTCTCTTCGTCTTCACCCTTCTTCCTGGCCATATAGCGCATGACGCCTTCCACAGCGTAGGCATGCTTTAACAGGCTTTCATTCTGGTTAAATTCTTTGAGGAGTGATAGCGCTTCGCTGTAAGTGGGTGTATGTTCTTGCATATCTCCGTCTCCTTATTTGAGTTTCCGACTATCTCAGTTGTTCCGTTTTCATGTTATGATGCCAGCGCTTTTATTCTACCTTTCCCTTTCTAATAAAGCTACCTGCGGCTTTTGCCTGAACAAGCTGCCACAAGAATATGCCCAGAATGACAGCACCGATGGCTTCGGGAATACAGGTGGAAGGATCTGTAAATAGGGCGGATAGCATCCCTTCTAGCCAGTGCAGAGTGTCTGGATCTCCATGGGGAAAAGCCAGCCCATATAGGGGCCAGAAAAGCGTTTGGGGCGTAAGCCATATCTGATCGAGGACGAGATGAATGAAGGATCCAAAGGAAAGTACGATGAGCCAGTTCTGTTTTCTCCTGTAATAGAGAAGAATTCCTGCCAGAAGGATGAGGCACAGATAGAGGAAGGAATGGCAAAATATCCTGCCATTGGCAAAGATGTTGCGGAAGATGAAGTGTCCCACCGGTTTGTCAATGATGTCGGGCAGCAATGAACCTACCAGCAGGATTCGGATATCCATACGGTGTGCCAGATTACTGAAAAGCGATGTGCCCTTACAATCCATGGGATTGTTGGGGAGCGCACCTTTTTTTGAAGAAGACGCATGTAAAGATGTATGAGCCTCCGTAGAGGATGCCTTGCTCCGGATGGCTTCCATCACTGTGGCGATGCCAAGAGTAATACCGGTATGACCCAGCACTAACATGGCAATAAATTTTTCATTGTAATCTCAAGAATTTGTAATACCTGCTAAGTATCTCAATGTCCTTTCAAATAGTCGGCTGCTCTTCCTTTGCGGGTTCTTCAGACTCTCCCGTTAGCGCCGCGGACAGGGCTTGCTCTTGGGCAGATTTTTCTCTGCCTTTGAGCTTAATTATCTCGCTGGAATATCCTCTCTTATCCAGATATCCCAGAGTCAGTGATAAAGCCTCGCTATCGTGATTCCATGCGGATATTGCCACTATTCTGGCAGGCAGGGAAGCGTGAGATGCAACCCTGGTCAGAGCTTCTCTTGCGGGATGAGTCCTGCTTCCCTCTTCAACAGCTCGTTTTTCGATTTCAAGCAGCTTCTTAATTCTCCTTGCTGGTTCTGAATT
>JAGYOV010000152.1 GCA_018399375.1 Dehalococcoidia bacterium | reverse complement strand
CCTTTTCTTTCTCCACGTATAACTCCTATATCTTTACAATGTTTTCTATGATAGCACAGCATAAAATTATTGTATAGGAAGCAAAAATAGAGTGAAAGACCATGTGGCTTTCAGTTGAAAGGAGCATAAATACATCTGTCAATCTGCTTATCCTTGAATTTACAAAATTGCTATAAAACTACCCGATGTGACGCCCCTGCTACAACCACCGAATATCTCTAAGTGACGTACAAAGTGTATAATTGGCAAATGTGTTGTTGAACTTTCACGCAAGGAAGAACGCCATGGCAAACCTCAGCTCCACCTTGTAAAGATCATAGATAAGGAAAAAGACAGGATCGTTAATTAAATGAAAGAGATTTTTCTAGTACCCCATACTCATTACGATGTCGCCTGGGCATTTTCCAAGGAAGATTACTTCCAGATAAACGAGAGCATTCTGGAAGGAGTGCTAAAGTTGCTGAGAGAAGAACATGAATTCAAGTTTTGTCTGGAACAAACCTTCTTGCTGGAAGAGATAGAGAGAAGGAATCCAGAACTATGGCTTGGCCTGAAGGAGATGATACAGCAAGGGAGGCTTGAGATAGTTGATGGACAGTATCTTATGCCAGATACCATGCTACCAGGTGGAGAAATACTGATAAGGGAAATCCTCTTTGGCAAGCGATACTGTGAGGAGAAGTTTGGTGTTGACGTTCCCGTTGCTTGGGCTGCCGATAGCTTCGGTATGAATGCACAGCTTCCTCAAATTTATAAGAAAGCTGGCTACAAATGGCTGGCATTTAGAAGGGGCGCAAAGGCGGAGACAATGCAGAGCGAATTCATCTGGGAGGGATTAGATGGATCAACTATTCTGACGCACTGGATGCCACGTGGATACAGAGCAGGACTCTTTCTAGATGAACTGGAAAAATCATTTACTGTGCTTGACAAATATGCCACTACCCGCTGCATCCTGATGCCCTGTGGTAGTGGTTCAATGCCCGTTCAACCAGAAATCCCCCGCGCAGTAAGAGAATGGAACAAAGGCCACCACGATATTGAGATGCATATAGCTACCCCCAAAGATTTCTTCCAAAGCTTGGAGCAAGAGGAAAAGAAATTTGAGGTTGTGAAGGGAGAACTCTTCGACGACGAGCTTGCAGAGGTGTTCCCCCAAGTATGTACCAGCCGTTTATGGCTCCTGCAGAGCGCTAGAGAATACAGGGACCTAATCATACAGATAGAAGAATACGCTACCATTGCCTGGTTGCTGGGAGATAAATATCCTTCCACTGAGCTACACCGAGCGTGGGAGAAAATTTTATTCGTTGCTTTTCACGATATCATCACCGGATGTGGCGTTGATGAGATCTATGAAGAGGTAAGAGAGATATTCCACTTTCTCAAAGATAATCTTGCCAACTTGTTAGACCATGCACTGGAATATATCGCCAGCAAGATCGATACATCTGGGGCTAATGCTGTAATCGCATTCAATCCTCTCCCCTGGCAGACGAGAAACTGGACTGAAGCAGAACTACAGCTAACTGCAAATTGGGGAGAAGAGATTGGATTGGAAGATGAGCATGACGCAATAGACATTCAGCTTACAAAAGTAAGAAGAGACAGTGAAGGAAAACTTAACCAGGCACGGCTCGGTTTTACTGCCGATATTCCCCCGATGGGCTACAAGACATATAACATGATTCCTGCAGGCAAAAACGTTAAGGAAGGCATAAAAGTTGAGGAAGAGGCCGTAGAAACTCCCTTCTTCAAAATCACTGTAAACAAAGAAAATGGAATTCTTAGCGTTTTTGATAAAAAGGAAAAACTGCTGCTTGAGGGAAATGAACTCTTCATTGAAGACGAGATAGGCGACCTTTACCACCATCATTCCAGATTCGGCGAACTGATAAAAAGTGAGTCAGGAGAGGGTTTTGAATACGCAAGCTTCAAACCCAAGAGTTTCCACATCGAAGAAGGCGTACTGCAAACGAAGCTGGTGTTTGAAAGCGAGTATTACTGTCTCACCTGGCCCTATAGGTTGAAGGATAGGTTCCCTCCCGTGTTGTACCAGTACAAGATGCTGGATATTCATAAGGAAGTCATAGTATACCGGGATAATTCGCGAATCGATTTCATCACCAAGGTAGATAACAAATATCCCAATATCAGGCTAAGCGTAAAGTTCGATGCCAAAATACAGAGAAACATTTATTTTCGCGAGACGCAATTTGGCGTAGTACCCGAGCCTACAGAATATTTCAACAGAGTAACCGGGGCCAGACCTTCGGAAATTCCCAACTTCCTTAGCTGGTTTGACTTGAGTAATGGAATCAGCGGAGTAA
>JAGYOV010000151.1 GCA_018399375.1 Dehalococcoidia bacterium | reverse complement strand
GCTCCTTCCGAGCCCATAGTTATAGAGACAGTTTGTTTTATGCCACCAAATGCCAGTCCTGGTACTGCTGTTCCACCTCTAGTCGAGAAGATCAACAGCGAGATGGAAGGCAAGATTGAATTCAAACATCTCGGTGGTTCTGAGGTGATAGCGGGGCTTGACCAGTTTGCGGCGGTGAGTAGTGGAGTTGTTGATGTCAGTTTCCTCGTGTCTGCGTACTATGTGGGTGATGTCCCGGGTGCATATTCTGCCTATCTGTCCCGCATACCAATATCAGAAGAACGCGAAAATGGATACTATGATTACCTGAAGAGAATTCACGCCGAAGAAAACGTGGCTTTCCTGGGGCGGTGGCAGGATGAGAATCCCTTCTACTTCTGGCTTCTTGAGCCCATCGAAAAGATAGAGGATTTGGAAGGGCTGATGTTCAGAGGTGGAGGCGTTTGTTATGATCCCATGTTCAATGCACTTGGCATTAGCCACACTCAGATGTCGCCAGCAGATGTGTATACTGCTCTGCAGCGAGGTGGTCTGGATGGTCTTGGCTGGCCCATGGCTGGTATCAATGACATGGGCTGGACCGAAGTGCTTGGTTGCTGGCTGGATCACGAGATGTATCCGCGGAACAACGCAACCATCTTGATGAACATGGATACTTGGAACAGCATCCCCTCGGATATCCAGGATGAGCTAATGGCTGTTATTGCAGATTGGGAAGATAATGGACTGCCCGCTTTCTTCCTCGATGAACGCGCAACGCACCGTGAGAAATGTCTGGAGGATCATGGACTCACTACTGTAGAGTTATCTCCTGAGGAAACTGATGAATTCTATGACGCTGCTTATTCTTCAGCGTGGGCGTTTCAGAAAGAGATAGCTCCTGAATTGTATGACGAAGTGTATGGTTACATTGGATCATAAGAAATAATGATATAATGACAGGTGCTATATCATGTGTATCGTAGCACCTGTCATTGTTGTGAATAGCAAGGGATAGAAGCTTGTTAAAGGGGAGTTCAATGAAGGCAAAGCTCCTGAGGTGAGCGTGAGAACAACAATGGGAAAAGTACGGCTCATCTTTGACCGGTTGCTTGATGTTGGTGCTTTCTGTTCGGGTATCCTGCTTATATTTATTATGCTTTCTACCTGCTACGCTATCTTGGCGAGAAATGTTGGTATAACTCAGATATGGCAAAATGAGATCGCCGAGTACAGTATGCTTTACATCACTTTCCTTGGTACGGCCTGGTTGCTCAGGATCGAAGGGCACGTCAAGATGGACATAGTTCTAAATGCCCTGAATGCCAAGGCCAGGGCGCTTCTGGGTGTCCTGACCTCCATTGTTGGATCGATCATGACCCTGGTACTTGTTATAGTGGGCTTTCAAGTTACGATAAACAGCTTTGTAAAGGGCGCTTACGAGTCCACTTCCTTGCTTACGCCCACCTTTCTTATTCAAATGATTATTCCGATAGGGTCTATTTTTCTGTGCATCCAGTTCGTGAGAAGGGCCTATGGTTATATAAAAGGGATGAAGACGGCAGCTTCGGAAGATGAGAAAAGTTATGGCTATAGACGTCAGGGAGTGAGCAAGTAACCGGGTTAGCTTGTAAGTTTGTTATAGAAGGGTTTTGACTCATCATGGAATGGTATGTATGTTTAGCTATCATCGTTAGCGTGTTTTTTGTTCTGTTGGTGACGGGCATGCCCGTTGCTTTTTCTTTTCTCTTTGTGAACCTTCTGGGAGTATTGTTGTGGTGGGGTGGTATTTCCGGTCTGGCACAGCTCATAAAGAGCATAGCGAGTTCGGTTACTAACTTTTCGCTAATTCCCGTGCCTATGTTTATTTTGCTAGGAGAGGTAATGTTTCACACCGGTATGGCTACGCGCGCTATCGACGCACTTGATCAGTGGCTTGGACGCATACCC
The DNA here is from genome assembly GCA_018399375.1 of Dehalococcoidia bacterium. GTDB lineage: Bacteria > Chloroflexota > Dehalococcoidia > GIF9 > AB-539-J10 > M55B177. Next base: position 413 of record JAGYOV010000151.1, on the reverse strand, counting down.
GGCAGGCTTTCCCTGCTGGCAGTTGGAGGTGGCACGGTATTTGCCATGTTAAGCGGCTCATCCATGGCGGGGGTAGCAACTCTAGGTTCTGTCTTCGTGCCGGAAATGGAGAAGCGGGGCTATAAGAAATCCATGTCTCTGGGGCCTATCCTCGGGAGTGGTGGCTTGTCCATTATGATTCCACCAACGGCGCTTGGCGTTCTTTTGGCCTGTTTGGCCAAAATTTCCGTGGGTGCTATTCTGATGTCCATTATCATCCCCGGATTGACCGTGGCGGTACTGTATTTGATTTATATCATTGTTCGCTGCAAAGTTCAGCCTGAACTTGCTCCTTCCTATGAAGTGCCCAGTGTCCCGTTGAAGCAAAAGCTATCGAACTCGCTTCGTTACGTGCTTCCTTTAGCTATAATTGT
>JAGYOV010000150.1 GCA_018399375.1 Dehalococcoidia bacterium | reverse complement strand
TTTTGGAGAAAAGGAGGCTCTGTCATTGTTATTGCAATATAATGGTGAAGACGTGATTAACTTGAGATCTCTCAGGGAGAAACTGGCTGAAAAGCTGGTTGTAATTTAGTAAGGAAGAGTATATGAGTGAATTTAAGGACAAGCTGAAGAACATTTCAAAGAGCCCTGTTTTGCCCATGGGATTTCATACTTCCATTGAGGTGCCAGGAGGAAGATCGGCATTGCTTATAGTGGGGTTTTCTCTGCCCGATGAAGCAGCGGCTGTTGCCCTGGCCAGTGGCGATGTGGATGCTGGTTTGGTGATGAGTAGCGAAGTTGCTTATAGCAAGATTGGGGCGAAGTACAAAGGCGCAAAAGTTCCGCTGGGGGTGTTATTGAAAGATATCGGTGAAAGTGAGGCAAGAGAGATTGCAGATTCTGGCTATGATTTTTCAGTCTTGTCTACTCACATGCCGCTTGCGACATTGCATGGGAAGGAAACGGGCAGTTTTTTGATGGTAGATGATTCTCTGCCAGAGAGATATGTGCAGGCTATCAACGATCTCGAAGTGGATGGCGTGTTTCTCAACTGCGCTAAAGGAGCCTCCTTTACCGTGGAGACTTTGCTTTGTTGCCAGTATTTCATGGAGGTACTGGACAAGCCACTTATGTTAATACTGCCTTCCTTATGTGATCGCGAGGTATTTCGTAGCCTGTGTTTGGTTGGAGTGAGCGGGATAGTTGTTCCTGCGACGGCATCAGATGAGGTGCTTGCCGACTTCAGGAGGGTTATGGATGAGTCATCACGGAAAGTCAGGCGCAGCCGGACCAGCACTGGCGTTGCGTTGCCATATTACGTGGGCAATGTAGCTGATGAAGAGGAGGAAGATACTTAAAGAGAGCTACTTTCACCTGTAAGGTGAAGAGCAAATCAGGGCACGAGTTGAGTCATCTGGAAGTATTTTCCCTCCGTTTTTATGGAAGGTGCTATGATCATCCGTACCTTGTGCATTTCTTTGATATTGCGGGCGCCACATACTCCCATGCTGGTTCGCAGGGCTCCGATGAGATTCTGAGTTCCATTGGTTACGGATGTTGGGCCGAACAGGATTTGCTCTACGGGAGCTGTGCGGCCGACTTTTATTCTTGTTCCTCTAGGCAAAGCTGGGTGTGAGTGAGACATACCCCAGTGATAACCATTGCCCGGTGCTTCATAGGACTGCGCCAGAGGAGAACCTATCATGACAGCATCAGCTCCGGCAGCGAACGATTTACAGAGATCTCCGCCAGTGCGAATACCTCCATCGGTTATTACCGCTGTAGATTTGCCTGTTTCTTTGAAATAGGAATCTCTTGCTGCGGCACATTCAATGGTAGCGGTGACCTGTGGAACACCTACGCCGGTGACTTCACGTGTGGTACAGGCGGCACCTGGTCCCACCCCTACCATGATTCCATCGACACCCGTTCTCAATAGCTCAAGAGCTGCACTGTAGCTACAGCAATTGCCTATTATGACCGGCAGGGACATCGTCTGACACAACTCGGGCAAAACGAGACCACGATAACTTTTGGATATGTGTCTGGCTGTAGTAACGGTTGACTGCACAATGAGCACATCAATCCCTGCGTCCTTGGCAATGGGGGATAGCCGCTTGGCGTTTGCTGGAGTTACCGATGCAGCGCAAACGGCGCCAGCTTTCTTTATCATCTCGATGCATCTGCCAACGAGGTTTTCCTTGATTGGTTCAGAGTAGATGGTTTGCAGCAGAGCAGTAACCTCCGTTTCGGGAGTCTGTGCAATGCGATCCAGAATTTCATCTGGTTTATCGTAGCGCGTCTGTACTCCCTCGAGGTTTAGTACTGCCAGTCCTCCAAGGTTACTGAATTTGATGGCAAATGTAGGGTCGACGATGGCGTCCATGGCCGCGGCCAGAATGGGCATGGGGAAAGTAAGGCCACCCAGAGTAAAGTTTATGTCTACCTGGTTGGGGTTGATGGTTGTATCTCCGGTGACAAGCGATACTTCATCGAATCCATAAGCTCGCTCTAGTTGTTTAAATTTTGGCTGGGCCATAATTCTCCCCCGGAAGTAAAATTGCCTTAAACTATATAGGTATAGTAGTGTAAAGTCAAGTCATTGCGCTTTACAGATAATGGTGTTAAAACTGACTTTTCTTTTAATTAAAAGGGCGATAAACAAAATGGATAAAGCCTAAGGAGAAAAGATTCTGCCATGGAGAGTGCGAATGGAGACGAACTGGTTTGAATTATGGCGTGAACTAACACTGGCCGGGAGCCCTATCCCAGATAGCGAACTGGCAAAGAGGTATACTGCTCATGGGGGTAAAACTCATGAGAGGCCCGATCAACTTCTGGATT
>JAGYOV010000015.1 GCA_018399375.1 Dehalococcoidia bacterium | reverse complement strand
CAGCGGGAAATTATGCACAATTTCGACTATTTGCTGATACGGAATCTCTTCGTCGACTATGACAGCGATATCGCGTGATATAACAGGGAACCTTGATATTGTCTGATATACATTCGTTTTGCCCGCCCTATGAAAGGCTTTTTCAAGATCGATTTCTATCATGTAAGCTTCAGATGAGAGGTCGAATGCTTCTGCTAATCTGGGATGCAATAGACCTATGGCTCCTATTGTGGCGTTTCCCCCCCTGATGGAGGCTCTTACTCCTTGCACTAGATCTTCATCATCGCATGGTTCAAATTGTACTCCCATAGCCATTTGATTTAGCAATGCTTCTGCAATTCCTTTGGCGTAAAAGAAGTCTATTGTCTCATTGTTGCTCTGCCAGGATAATTCTCCCTTTGTACCGCTCATGATAACACAAAGCTGATTCTCTTCCCGTGGCAAATCATCTCCTTGGGGTATGAATATTTTGCCAATTTCGAACAGCTTCAGGTTATTGGAGCCATGTCGTTGATTGTATGATAAAGCAGATAGGAGCCCGGCTCTCAAACTGGTACGCAGATATTCCTGCTCTCTTGTCATGGGATTGGCAATCTTTATCGGTGGTGTTTTGAATTTGCGCGAAAGGGAAAAAAGTTGCAGTTTATCCATGCTGACCAGCGAATAGGAAAGGATTTCCTGTAGGCCAAAACTGACCAGTATCGAATGTATCTTGGAGATGAACTTGCGATCTGAGGATGATCGTATTTGTGGGATGGGCGAGCTGAGTCTGGTCATAGGTATCTCTTCATAACCAACTATGCGGGCAATTTCTTCTACCAGGTCAGCGCTGGAATTGATATCGCTTCGCCAAAATGGCACAGTTATCGATAAATGGTGAGGTGAAGCTTCCTCCCAATTAAATCCCAGAGATGTGAACGTTTGGGTGATTTTCTCATCGGCTATTTTCATTCCGATAAGCCTTTCTACCTGCGCAGTGGGGAATATGATTGGCTTAGCCTTGGTGCTCGCCGGATAGTTGTCGATTAATCCCTTGGCTGCTTTGCCTCCGGTCAACTCTAGCATTAGCTGAGTGGCTCTCTTCAGTGCAGGCATAGTTAAGCCGGGATTCAACCCCTTATCAAATTTTATTGAAGCTTCGCTTCGCATCTGGAAATCACTGCTTGCTCTTCGGATAGCACCACCTTTGAAATTAGCTGACTCTAGGAGAACGTTGCTGGTTTTTTCAGTAACTTCGGTATTCCAGCCACCCATGATTCCTGCAATGGCGATGGGATTTTCATTGTCTGCAATGACCAGAGCATTGGAACTAAGCGTGCGCTCGATTCCATCTAGAGAAACCATCGATTCTCCTTCTCTGGCACAGCGAACAATGATCTGCTTTGGAGAGAGTTCATCCTCTTGGCTGATTTTGTTATAGTCGAATGAATGGAGAGGTTGTCCGTATTCCAGCATGACATAGTTGGTGATATCAACAATGTTGCTGATGGGGCGCATACCGCAACTTCTCAGCCGTTGTTTTAGCCAATCTGGTGAATGAGCTGGTTGTACGCCGTTGATCAAACTAGCGCAGTATCGAGGGCAGAGGTCAGGTTGGGCTATATCAACCGTAATATATGAATCTATATCAGACTCGCTTTCTTCATATGTGATATCGCTTAGGTGTAATTCTTGCCCGGTTAGTGCAGCAATTTCACGAGCAATGCCGACTATAGACATGCAGTCAGGGCGGTTGGGCGTTATATCGAGATCTAAAATGGTATCTCCCATGTAGTCTTTGAGGGACATGCCAACGGGAGCTTCCGGCGACAGGACCATTATGCCTTCATGGTTGTCGGAAATGCCCAGCTCCATCTCGGAGCATACCATACCTGTAGATATAACACCTCGGATTTTAGCTGTTTTTAGTATACTGCTTTTCCCTGTATGCCCATCTTTAAGATAAGCCCCTGAATAAGCGAAGGCCACTTTTTGGAATGGCATAATGTTAGGAGCACCACAGACCACAGTGATCAAATCTTTTCCTGTGTTAACTGTAGTCAGTCTTAATCGATCGGCATTGGGATGTGGACTTATGGTTTCTATTTGTCCTATTACTATATTGCCCCAGGAGCTACCGATAGTTTCTATCGCGTTGACTTCTATTCCCGCCATGGTTAATTTCTCTGCTATTTCATGTGGGCTGAGTATAAGGTCAACGTAATCTCTGATCCAATTTAGTGAAACTTTCATATTTGCTTCTGCGAAAATTGTCTCTCGAATTTAGAATTGTCTTAAGAACCTGATGTCGTTATTGTAAAACAGGCGTATGTCGTCGATACCATAGCGAAGCATGGGTATCCTTTCTACTCCCATGCCAAAGGCAAAACCGGAGTATACATCGGGATCAAGGCCGACTCCTCTGAGGACGTTAGGATTTACCATGCCGGCGCCGAGGATCTCTATCCAGCCAGTATAACCACATGTACGGCAGCCATTTCCGTGACAGGCAAGGCATTCAATAGCTATTTCTACTCCGGGTTCAACGAAGGGAAAGTAATCACAGCGGAAACGCACTTTCCTTTCGTCTCCAAAAATACAGCGGCAGAAGTCAAATAAGGTGCCTTTCAGGTCAGCCATGGTGATGTTTTTATCTACTGCTAGGCCTTCTACCTGGTAGAACATGGACTCGTGGGTGGTATCGGTTGCTTCGTATCTATAACATCGCCCTGGCACTATCATCCTTATGGGAGGCTTGAGTTGCTCCATGACTCTTATTTGCATAGGGGAAGTATGGGTGCGCAGGAGCCTGTTCTTCATGCCCCTGTTGGAATCTATCCAGAAAGTGGCGAACATATCGCGTGCTGGATGATCTGCTGGTATGTTTAGTGCTTCAAAATTGTAGTAGTCCCACTCTACATCGGGACCTTCAAATATCTGGAATCCCATGTTTTGAAATACCTGGCAGATCTCTTCTATTGTTTGAGTGGTGGGGTGAGAGCGCCCAATGGGAATTGGATATCCTGGCAGGGTAATATCTACTCTGTTTTCCAGGGAAGGAGCAAAGTGCGAAGTTTTAAGAGCGTGCGATTTTTCTTCCAGCGCTTCCTCAAGGGATTTCCTCATGGCGTTGGCGTGAGCGCCTGTGTTTCGCCGTTCCTCAATAGACAAGGTGGATATAGAGCGCAAAATCTGAGTAAGGCGGCTCTTCTTGCCGAGATAGCGTATTCGCCATTGTTCCAGTTCCTTGAAGTCAGAAGCACTTCCCAGTTCGGTGAAGGCTTTTAGCCGGATTTCTTTCAGTTCCTCTAGCATTCAATTCATCTTCGCCAAGGATACCAGGTCAGCGAAATTTTCTGGCGAATTAACTGCCATTTCGGCCAGCATTTTGCGATCCAGTTTTATGTTTGCTTCCTTCAGGCTGGACATAAGCTCACTGTATGAAACTCCATGTGCTCTGGCTGCGGCGTTAATGCGCACGATCCACAGCCTCCTGAAGTCACCTTTTCTCTCGCGGCGGTGACAATAAGCGTAATGCAGGGCATGGAGCATGGAGTCATGGGCCCTTCCATATAAGTTATGACGTTTACCCCGGTGCCCCTTGGTTAAGCTCAGCACTGCCTTATGTCTTCTATGCGTGGTTTTACCGCTTCTAGCTCGTGGCACAGTTTCCTCCTTAAGGCTTTTGCTACCCGTAAGGCAGAAGCCGTCTAATTTTTTTCTTATCTGCTGTAGCAACAGGTATCATTTCATCGTAAAGCCTTCTCGTCCTAGCAGGTTTTTTCCTTCTTAAGTGGCTTTTGCCACATTTCACCCGCATTATCTTTCCACTGCTCATTATACTAAAGCGACGTTTTGCGCCTTTATGTGTCTTGAGTTTTGGCATTTAATTTTACCTCCTTAGGTTTTTTGCTGAGGATGGGAGATAGGACGATGCTCATGTTTTTACCTTCCTTGACACCTGTGCTTGCAGTGGATATATCTTTTGATATTTCTACCACCTTATTTAGCACACTCCATCCTTGCTCAGGATAAATTATCTCTCGTCCTCTAAATCTAACGCTTATCTTTACTTTGTTCCCTTCCTCCAGTAGCTTTCTGACTATGCCCACTTTGACCCGCAGGTCGTGTTCTTCAATTTTTGGCCTGAAGCGCACCTCTTTTAACAGGCCACTTTTCTGACCTTGTTTAGCCTTACGGTCCTTTTTAGTTTGCTCATACTTATACTTGCCATAATCGAGAAGGCGACATACCGGAGGACTCGAAGTTGGAGCTACCGCTACCAAGTCAAGCCCCTCCTCCCAGGCAATCTGCAATGCTTTTGCTAGAGACACTATCCCCAGTTGCTCGCCGTTTCCGCCTATCAGCCGAACTTCTTTAGCTCTTATTCTTCTGTTAACTGGAAGTTGCTTGACTATTGTTCGCTGCCTCCTGTGAAACTTGAGATTTAGCCTCTATAGCTATTAGTATTCTGTCTTTTACGCTCTGTATGCTTGCCAAACCCATATCATGGCCACTTAACAACCTCAATGAAATGCTCCCTGAAGTTACTTCCTTATCGCCTGCTATAAGCATATAGGGAATTTTCTCCAGTTGGGCTTCTCTAATTTTCAAGTTCATTCTTTCTGAGCGATCATCAACCTGAACGCGTATTCCACTACTGGATAACTCGCTCTCTATTTCTCGGGCATAATGTACATGGCGATCAGCTATGGGAACTACCATGGCTTGAACAGGTGATAGCCATACAGGGAACGATCCTCCATAATGCTCAATGAGGCATGCCAAAAAGCGCTCCATGCTGCCCAGGACTGTGCGGTGAATCATGGTTACGCTGTGTTCCTGCCCATCTTCTCCAATATAGCAGACGTTGAAGCGTAATGGCAAGTTGAAGTCAACCTGAATGGTAGGACCCTGCCATGTATGTCCCAGTGCATCTTTAAGCTTGATATCTATCTTGGGCCCGTAGAAAACTCCTTCGCCAGGATCTATTTTATAGTCTATGCCGAGTTGTTTCAGGACGTTTGTCAGCGAAGCAGTTGATTCCTCCCACATTTCAGGTGAGCCAGCGTATTTTTCTGGTCGAGTTGATAGAAACACATCATATTCTTGGAACCCAAAGGTATGCATCATGAATTGGGCTAAATTCAGGACTTTCGCTACCTCATCTTCAATCTGATCTGGGCGGCAAAAAATGTGAGCATCATCTTGGGTGAATCCACGTACCCTGGCGAGACCATACAATGCACCGCTTCGTTCATAGCGGTAAACTGTACCCAGTTCGGCATATCTCAAAGGTAGATGCCGATAGCTGCGCAGCTGGCTTTTGAATATCAGGATATGGCCCAGACAGTTCATGGGTTTGAGCAAGTATTCTTGCTCCTCGATTTCCATGGGAGGATATAGATACTCCCTGTAGAAATCCCAGTGGCCACTAGCTTTCCACAGGTCCAATTTGGCGATGTGAGGAGTATGAACTATGCTGTAGCCACGCTTGATATGTTCTGTCTTCCAGAAATCCTCTATGGTCTGTCGAATTATAGAGCCTTTAGGGTGCCAGCATATCAGACCAGGACCAATCTCTTCGTGAATACTGAAAAGATCGAGCTCTCTGCCCAATTTTCTATGGTTTCTTTTTTCAGATTCAGCTTCTAAGGCCAAATAGTTCTGTAACTCATCGCTCGCCTCAAAGGCAATTCCATATACCCTTTGCAGCATGGTATTTTTTTCGTCTCCTCTCCAGTAAGCTCCTGCTATATGAGTAAGTTTGAATGCCTTGATCTCATTGGTGGAGGTGACATGTGGTCCACGGCATAAATCGGTAAAGTCCCCTTGCCTGTAAATAGTTATTGTGTTGTCGGGAAGTTCGTTGATAAGTTCTAATTTGAATGGCTGATCGGCGAAGATACGGCATGCTTCTTCTTTGCTGACGTCCTCTTTTGTGAACGGAAGGTCATCGTTAATAATTTCCCTCATTTTGGTTTCGATCAAGGGCAAATTCTCTGGCGTTAGTGGCCGTGGTAACTTGAAGTCGTAGTAGAAGCCGTTTTCTATAGCTGGCCCTATGCCAAATTCAACCCCGGCGAAGAGTGATTGCACCGCCTGGGCTAGGACGTGAGCAGCGGAGTGACGCATTTTTTCTAGATGTTCGTCTTTTTCTTCCTGTTTCATTGTTGACTTTCCCCGCTGCTTGAAATTTGGTTTTGCATCAGAACGTGTGGGCCTGAGGAGTGTGCTCCTTCTTGCTATTGCTGGTTGGATGCATCGATCGTTCTTGGTGGCAAAATGGGCAATACTGGACTTGAACCAGTGACCTCTGCGATGTCAACGCAGCGCTCTAACCACTGAGCTAATCGCCCATACCTATCTTCTCTTTGCCATGCAGTCTTGTGCTGCCCATGATATTAATCTGAACGACCTCTCCGCATTTGGGACAAGTTACTTCCATGGTGAGTGGTTTTCCCATTACCCTCTCTACCAGAGAGGTAATTACAGAATCCATGTTATCCAGCCTGTGATCTAACATAGCTAACCGCTTAGAGATTTGCTCAGTCTCCATCTTGAGGTCGGTCGGCTTGTTATGAGTATCCTTGCTTTGTTTAGACAAACTACAAACTCTTTTCTACGACGCCCAGCGACTCCAACTCAGACTGGCCGTCTTTCACAATCTTGTCTATTTGCTCGGCTACAGTGCGCTCTAGGTATTTGCGAAATGCTTCCCTTGCTGCAGGAGAGGAGCGCACGGCTTCCTTAACCTTTTGCCACTCATCGGTGATGATATTACCAATTACTTCGGCATTTATGGGCTCCTTCCCTTGCCATAGAATCTCTATTTGATCTAGAACCCGGGAAGTCATAGCTCTTTTGATGCGATCAAAAGAGAGAATTTCCTCTGGTGTATATGGATGCTCTGATCTAATCTCACTCATGAATTATCACCCCCTGCCAAAATTAAGTATTTATCATAGGATTAAACAGAAAGACTTGTCAAGGTAGAAGCTATGTAGTGGCAGAGCTACGGTTATACAATTTTCATTTTAGAATTTAGAATATAAATAATGTGACTGCATTAGGGAAAGACTATCAACGCTCAGTGAATAATCTAAAATTTTCACTTGATCAAACGATCAAAGTGAGTTTTTTTCATGACAAGTTGTGTTCTGAGTGCGAGTAATGAAGGACGCAAGCATTAGGTGTACTTGATATGACGAGCCAATGTGATTATAATTAGCATTCGGAAAAGTTAGTCGCACGTATACTTTGTAGATATGGGAGGTAACGAAATGAACTGTGCTGTGTGCGGAAAGCCTTTGCCCTTTGACAGGGTAGTTTTTCACTGTTCCTGTGGTGCTTACGTGCACGGTTATTGCTGGGATAAACATGTGCTTGATGCTCACCAGCCCAGTTTTGAAAAAGGGACTGTTGATTTGAATGGTGACTTCCAGGCAATCGAACCGACATTACCAGATACGTTGTCAGATAAGCGAGATAGTTCGCTTTTGATGGGGGCGGATGATCAGGAGTCAATGGAGAAGCAGATTCAGGAAAATGATGCAGAAGAGCTGCAAGGAATTACCAGCGAGGAGTAAAGATGCCCATTTATCAATATAAGTGTAATGAGTGTGGATTTACGTTTGAATTGCGGCAGAATTTTGATGATAAATCGGTAGCTGTATGTCCTGCATGCCAGGGAAATGCGGTAAGAGTTTTCTCACCGGTGCCTATAATATTTAAGGAACCAGGATTTTATGTCACTGATTCCAAGTCTGGAGCGAAGAACCCCGCAGCAGCACCTCCACCTGGACCTAAAAGTGATAATAGTACTTCAAAAGTCGCCACATGATATTTTTTTCTGCAGTCTAGCTTTGAGGTATAGAGGTATATCTGCGATGTTTGTCCCTGTAGCTCAATAGGACAGAGCGGCTGCCTTCTAAGCAGCGGGTTGTGGGTTCGAGTCCCGCCAGGGACGCCAAAAAGCTAGTTTCTAACAAGCTTTTCCTGTGTATATTCTATAAGTTGGGATTTTCTCACAGCTGCTTGATCGTTGTCTCACAACGTTCTTTTTGTGTAGTAAGCAGTGCTTTGAGTTTATGCCGCGATTTCAGGGAGTTTGCTTTCTGGAGGGGATCCATGTAGAGAGCTTTTTCCATTCATTTAGCTCCCATACTGTCAGGAATTGGCTGGATATACATATAGAGCTGTAGGTTCCAATGATGATGCCAAGGAGCAAAACCAACACGAAGTAGTGTATTGTTGCACCGCCGAACAGGAAAAGAGCCAGGAGGACGAAGAGAGTAGTTAGTGCAGTATTTATAGAGCGGCTCAGAGTTTCCACGATGCTGATATTTACTGTCTCGGTGAAATCAAGGCTAACGCGCTTGGATATGTTCTCTCGGATGCGATCGAAGATGACCACGGTATTGTTGATGCTGTAACCCACGACAGCAAGTATTCCCGTAATGAAGAGGGCATCAATTTCTACTCCTTGTAGCCATCCCAACAGGGAAAAGATGCTAACTATAATGAATACGTCGTGTAAAAGGGCTATTATGGCACATGTGCCCCAGCGGAATGGCTTTGGCATGCGACGGAAAGCCCAGACAATGTAAAATAACATGGCGATGGCAGCTATTATTACGGCGATGGCAGCATTTCTCGCTGTCTCTATACCTACAGTTGGTGATACTGAATAATAGTTCAGGATTTTGATTTCGCACTCTAGGGTGGCCTCTAGAGCGCTCATCAAGGAATCTCTCTCCTCTGCTGTAATTTCGCTCAGGTGGATTATGAAGCTGTCGTCGTCCGTTTGCTGTATGGTAGCTCCTGTGTATCCTCGGTTGGCCATTTCTTGGCGTAGATCGCCTTGCTCTATATCAGGGGTAAACTGGCAGGCAATGGATGTTCCTCCGGTGAAGTCTGTTCCCACCTTGAGGCCAAACACTGAGAGTGAGATTATTCCGATCAGTACCACTATTCCCGAGGCGAAGAAAAACCAATTTCTTTTGCTTGCCAGATCTATCACTTTCTCACTCCATAGATTTTCGGATTAGCGAAGTTTCTCTTTCCCATGGTAAGGCGAAGGAGCGTTCTGGTAATGATAATGGCGCTGAACATGGATAGGGCTACCCCGATGAATAGTGTTACAGCAAATCCCCTGACCATTAGAGCCCCCAGCGAACCACCGAGCCAGAATAGAACAATACAGGCAATAAATGTGGTGATATTGCTATCCCTGATGGCTGTCCAGGCGCGATTGAACCCTGCCTCAATGGCAGCTCCTGCACTGCGTCCGCCGCGCAGTTCTTCTTTGGTTCTCTCAAAAATGAGTATGTTGGCATCGACTGCCATACCCATCGAAACGATTAGCCCGGCAATACCAGGCAACGTGAGCGTGATGGGAATAAGTTTGAAGATGGATAAAATGATAACGCCGTAAATTACCAGGCTCAGGCAGGCCACAACACCGAGAAAGCGGTAGTACAGGATTATAAATAGTAGCAGAATTGCTATCCCGATAGCTGCTGCCAGTATACTTTTGTTGATGGAATCAGTTCCCAGGGTGGCATCGACGGTTTTTTCATACAGCGGAACGTCTGCCTGGAATGCTTTGTCGCCATCTTCCTCCACCCATCGCCCCAGAGAAATTGGCATCCTGCCGGCGTTCAGGAGTTTGGATAACTCCTGAGCATCCTCCAGGCTCAATCCGTCTATCTGTCCACTTTCTATAATTACATCTCTAACTATTGGAGCTATCGGATGTCCATCCTTGCCCTGCATGGGCTCGTCACCGATGAAAATGCCCAGGGGTTCATTGATAAGGCGTCCGGTGATCTCTTCTGAGAGTTTTTGCCCCGTTTCATTCCAGTTGAATATCAATAAGGGAGCTCCGTAATCGGTTACCCTGACATAAGTGTTTTCCTTAAAGTACCTGCTGGAGAGAATCAACTCTTCCCCATCTATTGTCGCGGTGGCTGGAATCCAGTTTCCCTCCTGGTCTTGCTCTCTGAATTCAAGAAGGGCAGTACGACCAATCATTTCCTTTGCCTTTTCGATATCGCTAATTCCTGGTAACTGAATGCCAATGCTGTAAGTTCCTTCTTCTCTTTGTATTTCAACGAGAGGTTCGCTTATTCCCAGCGCGTTGATGCGTTTCTCGATTACTCCTTTTACCCCCTCCATTATTTCCGCCTCGCTGCCGGGCTCGACTTCACGCAGATCGGTCTGGTATACCAGGTAACTTCCGCCTTTGAGGTCGAGTCCCAAGGACAAACCTTCTCTGCTGAATACGCTGCGGTCCAGAGGCACTATAGACCATAGAGCAAAACCAAATAAGACAAGAATGAAAATTAGCAAGTAAGAGTTCTTTCTCAATTAATAGATCCTTTGCTCAAATTATATTGCACCAGGGATAAAGCTTCCTCTCTTGTATTTATTTCACCGCTGGCCTGGGCTTCATGAACTGCAGCTAACAAACTGCCGATCGATGGCCCTGGAGCTAGCCCAAACTGTGTAATTATGTCGTTTCCGTCGATAAGTTTCAAGGGGGCAACACGGTTTTCTTGTTTAATGTGTTCTGCAATTATATATTTTGTTAGCTGGCAATTGTCCTTCCATCCCTCTATGTTTATCAGCGGACCAGATACAGCGAGGTAATCAGCCAGTGCTAGAAGTAAAATATCCAATGCAGCGTTTGCAGTATCTCGAAAGTAGCGGTAAATTGCTTTTTGGGAAGGCATTCCTTCGTTGGACATTTGTGCCGGTCGAAGGTGATAGTAAACCAGTTTTTCCACCAGATTTACTTCTCTGTGGCTGAATCGTAATCTTTCCAGGATGCTTTTTGTTATCTCTGCTCCTTCTTTAGCGTGCCCTAGGAATCTTGCTCTGCCTGATTCGTCGAGGGTTTTTGTTTTTGGTTTGGCGATGTCATGAAAAAGGGCGCCTATCTTGAGTAGCGATTTATGAGTACTTCCCTGAGAGACTTTCTGGGATAGATACGCTTCTATCATATCAGACCAGGGGGCAAAAGATAGCATCTCTTCACTGCCATATTCCCAGGCGTTTTCCCTCAACAAGAATTCTGTTGTGGCTACTGTTTGTAGTGAGTGCTCGAAAACGTCCCAAAAATGCACTGTGGGTTGTTCTACTCCTTTACTGTCATCTAGTTCAGGGACTAGAGATGTAAGCAAACCTAACTTGTCCAGATAGTGCAGGTTATCAGCGGTTTTGGGTAAATTGAATAACCTTAGAAGTTCTTCTCTGACTCTCTCACCTGCAATTGTGCTGGCACGATATGAGTGATAACTTATTAGATTTTCTGTGTTTGGGTCAACGGTAAAATTGAGTTCGGCAGCGAAGCGAATAGCTCGCAGTAGTCTGATGGCATCGTCAGTAAAAATATCCTGACTTACTGCGCGTATTATTCTGTTCTCTAAATCGTCCTTGCCATGAAAAGGGTCGATCACTTCTAGCTGGTGATTATATTCTAGCTGATTAAGATCTATTGCCATGGCATTTATAGTGAAGTCGCGGCGGGCAAGATCGGATTCAATGCTGCCAGAAAAGGAAGAAAAATCTATAGAGCACTGTTTCCCCTTGTCAAGGCTTGGTACATTATTATCCTGTGTGTCCGTTTCAATCGTAGTTTCGCTGCCAATTACGACCCTCCCTGTTTTGTTGTCCTCATCGAGCAAGATAAATGTGCCGCCAAATTTCTTGGCAGCCTTCTCCGCTATGTTAAGGGCATTCCCTTCTATTGCGATGTCGATGTCGTTGCTTTGCTGTCCTCTGAGCCAGTCTCGTATGAATCCTCCGGTGATATAGCTCCTGCAGTTTTGCTGGGTTAGGAATTCGTATAGTTTGCCTGGCAAGGCAAAGGGATCGGTGCTTTGAAAAATGGACATTTCACCATATTATAATCTTAGCGCGAGTACGTTGTAAAAATAGGCGAGATCTGGCATATAAGCCGTTATGTGCCCGTTGAATTCTGAGCATTGGAAGCTTTTGGAGAAAATGGTGCTGGCTTTCTGGGATATACCAATCTGGAGAGCAATATGCTAATTTCGTAAAGGGCAATTATGGGCAGTGCCAGTAGCGTCTGGTTGACCGGGTCTATGGTTGGAGTGATAATGGCGGCAGCGACAAAAGCGAACAGAAGTGCCCATTTTCTTCCTCGGGCGAGTTTCTGTGGGCTCACTACGCCCAGCCTGGCCAGTAATGTGATGACCAGGGGGATTTCAAAGATCAGCCCTACGGCTAGTAGCAGCCTTGTTACGAGTGAAATGTAGTTGTCTATAGTTATCATGGGAACGGCAATATCTCCCCCGAAAGTGAGAAGGAATTTAAGTGCGGGGGGGAGAAAGATAAAATAAGCGA
>JAGYOV010000149.1 GCA_018399375.1 Dehalococcoidia bacterium | reverse complement strand
AAATGAATATTGCGGTGTTTGAACTGTTGCGAAATCATTGATACAGCAAACATACTGGAGGCAACCATGATGGCCATGATACAGGCCGTAGAAAATATGCCTCAGCGCCCGCAGTTTCTCCTTATCGATGGGCTGAACCTGCCGCGGTATTCTCTGCCCCAAAGGAATATAATTAAAGGAGACGGAAAGTGCCTCTCAATAGCTTGCGCTTCCATCGTGGCCAAAGTTAGTCGAGACCGCATCATGAAGGAGATGGATAGAATCTACCCCTTATATGGCTTTGCGCGGCATAAGGGTTATGGGACGAAGGAACACATTCGCCTTTTAAACAGACTGGGACCCTCGCCGATCCATCGCCGCTCTTTCGCTCCTCTCAGAAACGCGCTCTGCTTCCATAATGATGGCAACTCCCTGGAGGAGGAGTGAACCGGCAGCAGCTTGGCAAACTTGGCGAGAAGCTGGCCCGGAAATTCCTGGAAGATAGAGGTTACCGCATCCTGGAGACTGGTTTTCGCTGCCGGAGTGGCGAAATCGACATCGTCTCACGGCATAAAGATGACCTCGTTTTCGTAGAGGTCCGTACCAGGAGCAACCTGGACTTCGGCACGCCAGAGGAATCGATTGACAGGAGAAAAAAGCAAAACCTCATCTGCACCGCTATGAACTACATTAGCGCTCACCGCGACCTGCCAGCATCGTGGCGCATAGATGTCGTGGCGATAGAGATGAGCGCAGAAGGCAAAGTTACCCGGCTGAGCTTGCTCGAGAACGCCATTGAGCAGGAATAACAGGATTTAGCGCTTGGTGTATTGCGGAGCTCTGCGAGCGCCTCTCAAACCATATTTCTTGCGCTCCACAATGCGAGCATCGCGAGTCAGTAGCTTTTCCTTGCGCAAAACAGGTTTGAACAGCTCGTTTTCCCTGGATAGAACTCTCGCTATTCCCAGACAGGCCGCTCCTGCCTGGCCACTCATGCCACCTCCCTTCACCTTTACCGTTATGTGATACTTATCCAGGGAATTGACCGCTACCAGCGGAGATTCAACTGCCTGCTGGTATCTCAGAGAGGGAAAAAATTCTCTGAAGGGCTTGTCATTTACAATAATGTCACCCTTGCCTGGCGTTAGCCGCACCTGAGCTATGGCGCTCTTGCGCCTGCCCGTTGCCCAGAGATAGCGCCCCTGCTTTGTCCTGCTCCTGCGCCGCGTGGTAGTAGAAGTTACGGTTGCAGCAGGAGCCTCCGGTTGTGACGGTTCAGCAACTTCCTGGTTTAGTTCAGCATCGTTGATCGTTTCTTCACTCATCAGTTGTCACCCTTTTCCTTTATCTGAGCCTGGTGAAGATGTTCACTGCCGGAATAAACTCGGAGCTTTTTAAACATAGCTTCACCACGACTATTCTTGGGAAGCATTCCCCTTACTGCATGTTCCAGCACGTACCGCGGAGACCGGGCAAAAGCATCCTTGTACACGACCTCTCTCAACCCGCCCGGATAACCCGAGTGCCGGTAATAGACCTTCTGTTCTGCCTTCCTCCCCGTTACCCTTATCTTGCCAGCGTTGACCACCACAACATAATCTCCCACATCGAGATGAGTAACGTAAAGCGGTTTATGTTTACCCATGAGCAAAACTGCTACCTCAGAAGCCAACCTTCCCAGCGTCTTATCCGTGGCATCAACAACGTGCCAATCTCTTTTAATATCTCCGGCTTTGGTGCTATAAGTTTTCATCTGAATTCCTCGTAGCTGCAGTCCTGATCGTTCTGAAACTGCAGGTCTCTATTATTGAGAACGGAAGCGGCTAATTCCTGGCCGCACAGATCTGCAGGGTAACTAACCCTGGTGAGAAACAACCCCCGGGAAGGAGCCCTGGGGCCAGCCAGGTCATACTTCTTTGCCTTTAAAACATTCCGAACGTCTTCGCAATTCTTCTTTCCCTGCCCCAGATGAAGCAGGAGCCCCACAGTGTTGCGCACCTGATGGCGCAGAAAAGCATTGGCTATCATACAAAAAATGACCAGCTTACCTTCTCTTCGAACCTTCGCTTCATACACGCGGCGTACCGTCCCTCCCTTCTCAGGAGCACTGGTAAAAGAGGCAAAATCATGTTCTCCCCTAATAAACTGACACGCCTCATTCATTCCCTCCACATCGAGAGCTGCGGGCGTCAACAGAGTAAATCTCTGGCCGAAAGGCGTCCTGATATCGCTATTGAGAACGTAATAATGATATGTGCGGCTCAGAGCATCGCGCCGAACGCTAAAATCATCTCCTGCTCTCCCAGCAGCTTTTACGACGATATCTGTCGGGAGATAGTAGTTCAGTGCCTTAACCATTGTCGAAGGCGATATATCCGGCCTGGCCCAAAAGCTCACTACCTGCCCCCGCGCATGCACGCCA
>JAGYOV010000148.1 GCA_018399375.1 Dehalococcoidia bacterium | reverse complement strand
ACGTAGGAGATCTGCGAGCCGATCGCGATCCACGCGATCATTATTGAGGCTCCGATGGGGGAAGGCAAGACTGAAGCTGCCATGTATTTGGCTGATAGCTGGATGGCTCAGGCAAAACAAAAGGGCTGTTACTTTGCGTTGCCTACTATGGCTACCAGCGACCAGATGTTTAGCAGGGTTAAAGACTTTTTGAATGCGCGTTATAGCGATGAGCACATCAATCTTATGCTGCTTCATGGTCATGCCGCTCTCTCCGCCGAGTTTGAATCTCTGAAGAACAAGAAACACACCTTTAGCGCAGAAGATGTATACGGTGAAGAGGGATATGACGGTGCGACAGCAGCTGCGGTCGCATCAGAGTGGTTCACATACCGTAAACGTGGACTTTTAGCTCCATTTGGAGTGGGTACCGTTGACCAGATACTATTAGCTGTTCTGCAAACTCGCCATGTATTTGTTCGTCTTTTCGGTTTAGCGAACAAGACAATCATCATTGATGAAGTTCACGCCTATGATACCTACATGACGACCCTGCTAGAACGGCTCTTGGAATGGCTGGCAGCGTTGGGGTCTTCAGTAGTTATACTTTCAGCAACGTTACCTGCCGAAAGAAAGAATGCTTTGCTTACAGCATACAAGACAGGGCTAAACAAATCAGAAAGTGATATTTCAGTTAAGCTCGCGGAGGTAAAATATCCTCGTATTTCCTGGGTGGGTGAAGGTGGGTTAAATGCAAAAACTATCGGCACCTCACCTCAATCTCAGAAGAAACTCAATCTAGAATGGGTAGATGGCAATTTGCCGACGGGTAATGGAGCATTTGAACTTGGCAAAAAATTACAGGGGGTTCTTTCTGATGGTGGCTGCGTTGCTATCATATGCAACACTGTTGACAAGGCACAAAGAGTTTATCTAGCGCTGAAACCATACTTTCCTGAAAAGGATGCGGGGGATGGTTATCCCGAACTTGATCTATTGCACGCAAGGTATCTTTATGGCAACCGCAAAGAGCGGGAGGAGAGGACACGATTACGCTTTGGGAAGCCAGGGGGAATGGTCATATGTGAAGATGGTATAAACCGTCCAGTCTGTAGGCCCTGGAAGGCAGTGTTGGTCGCTACTCAGATAATAGAGCAAAGCCTGGACCTAGACTTTGACCTAATGATTACGGAGATGGCACCAGTTGATCTCTTACTACAACGGGCTGGTAGGTTGCATCGGCATACGCAAGACCGTCCCCAAAAGCTTGGGAAACCAGCGCTCTGGATTTGTAAGCCAGAATTGAACAACGACGTTCCGAATTTTGACGGTGGAACGGAAGCAGTCTATGACTCCCATATCATCTTGCGTAGCTGGCTAGCGATCAGGGGCAAGATGGAAATAAAGATACCAGATGATGTCGAAGAACTGATTGAGGAAGTATATGGAGAGTTGGAATGTCCTGAGGGGATAGCGGAGGAAACAAAAAGAAAATGGGAGGAGAGCAGGCGAAAACAGATAGACGATATCGAGGAGGAGAAAAATGAGGCTACAGAGCGCTGCATAAAGAGGCCTAGATTCAATGGTCAAATATGGCGGGTCACTTATGAACCCAGAGAAGAAAACGATCCCACCTTGCATAAAGCCTACCAAGCCCTAACTCGTCTCTCTGGGTTAGCTGTAAATGTAATCTGTTTGCATAATAGAGAGTCCTCGACTTTTCTGGACAAGTATCATACTGTATCGGTCAATCTCGATAGTTGTCCAGATATAGATGTCATTAGAAAATTATTAAGATGCTCCGTATCCATCACACATCGTAGCTTGGTCAAGCAGATAATTGACAACCCCAAAAATATTATTCCTTTTGCGTGGCGAGCAGCTCCGCTACTACGCCATCATTATGTTGTATGGTTCGATGAAGATGGGATATGCACTGACGATTTTTTGTACTTCCAACTCCGCCTTAATGATGAAATAGGTATAGTTATTCAAAAGTTAGATAATAGGAGGCCCTATGCCCAACTTTAACTTAGTAAATGAGAAGTGGATACCATGCATAGTGAACGGACAAATACAAACGCTTGGGCTACTGCAAACACTGATAGCCTCTCATGAAATAGAAGCAGTATATGATCCTTCTCCTGTGGTAACAGCTTCACTTCACAGGTTACTTCTTGCAATATTGCACCGAAACTTTGGGCCTACCGAGTTGTCTAAATGGAAGAAACTATGGGAAAAGGGCAAGTGGGAGGAGAAAATTTTACGCGACTATTTTGCAAAAACAATCTCTCGTTTTAATCTATTTGACGCGAATTACCCTTTTTACCAATGTGCATCTCTCTCATTTTCTTACGAAGTCCCCATTAGCAAGCTGTTCCATGAACTATCGTCAGGTAACAACGCCACGCTCTTTGACCATACTACCGAAAT
>JAGYOV010000147.1 GCA_018399375.1 Dehalococcoidia bacterium | reverse complement strand
ACCAGCTAGAGCTATAAAAAAGACCTAAAAATCTCTTAAGAGCATAAACTGCTATAAGTATAAAGCACCATAAAGTCTAAATCAGGCTATGTGCTACCGGCTTTATCCAAACTTATGTTCGCCAGCGCACGCGAGTAGCCTAAAGTGTAACCACGGTAACTCCGTCGCTTCCTTCATCTTTATCACCAGGCCGGAAGGATTTTACCAAGGGATGGGAAGCAATGAAGTCCCTGGTAATCTGGCGTACAACGCCCATGCCAAAGCCATGGATAATGCGAACCTCTCGCAAATTGGCCAGGAAAGCATCATTAAGGTAAACATCAATGCTGTCTTCAATTTCTTCAGCTCGCTTCCCCCTAAGGTCAAGCTCAAGAGAGAGAGATTGCATCGGCTTTTTCCTTTTCAAGGACACTCCTGAAGAAGATACTCTTTTAGGAGAATATCCAACCTTTACAACGCTATTCATACTCACCCACATCTTGGCCTGCCCGACCTGAATTTCAACCTTTTCCTTCCTTTGCGATAGAGATAGAACTGTTGCCTCCACATTTGAACTTCTGAGCCGGACTTTATCGCCGATAACAATGATCCCCTCATTTTCCATTTCATCAGTCATCTCTGTCTCGTCCAAACTCGCTTGCCAGATACCGCCATCCAGACGACCTTCTACAACCTGTAAAGCCTTCCTTGCCCTTTCAACTTGCCTGTGGGATCTTTCTCGTCGCACTTCTGTACTGGCCCTCCGGATCTCCTTTTGCAAGATAGCAGCTTCAGAGATAACTTCATCGCGGACACTCTGGAGAAAATGTTTTTTCTCTGTTTTTAAACGCTCAATTTCGCTTTTTAACTCAAGCCTGTTCCGCTCAACTTCCTCCAGAGACCCTTCCAGACTACAGCGTAAGTTCTCTATGCCTTCTCTTTCTGACATCATGTCAGAGATCAAAACTCCAAGATCTTGCTCTCCTTTTGCCAGAAGCCCCCGAGCACTATTAATAATATCGTTAGGCAAACCTAGTCGCGTGGCTGTAGCCAATGCATTGCTACCACCGGGAATCCCCATTACCAGGCGATAGGTTGGCTCCAGCGTGACTGAATCGAAAGCAAAAGAAGCATTTCTCAGCCCTTCACTCTCATGAGCAAAGACTTTGAGGTCACTGAAATGCGTTGTAGCAATCACCAGCGTTTTTCTCTTCAAGAAATGCCCCAGAATAGCGCGCGCCAGCGCAGATCCCTCTACTGGATCAGTCCCTGTCCCCAGTTCATCAAGAAGTACCAAGCTCATTACCGTAGCATGCTGAACAAAGCGAACAATGTTCCCCATATGCCAGCTGAAAGTGGAAAGTGTCTGCTCAATGCTCTGATCATCACCTATATCGGAGAAAATATTATCGAATATCGGGAGAGAACTCTCAGGAGAAGCTGGGATAGGAAGACCAGACTGTGTCATAAGACACAGAATCCCAACTGTTTTCATTGCCACCGTCTTGCCTCCAGTATTAGGGCCAGTAATAACGAGTATAGGGGAATCACCTGTTATCTCCAGCGAAAGCGGCACAGCTTTCTCCCCCAAAAGGGGGTGCCTTGCGTCAACGAGCTTGATCTTATTGTGCACCTCCTCACCGTTGCCTATGTCTGCCCCCACTTTAACAAGAAATGGCTCGCTGGCATCTGCATTTCGTGCATAGCGCGCTTTCGCCAGTATGAGATCGATTTCAGCTATCAGTTGTATATTACAGGAAATCTCATCTGCATAATGACCTACTTCGGCACTGATTTCGGCAAGGATCCTATCTATTTCGCGTTCCTCCTCCAGAATACACTCTCGGAGTTCATTCCCCATCTCCACAGCACTCCAGGGTTCAAGGTAAACGGTAACTCCTGTATTGGAAGTATCATGAATGATCCCCTTCATTGCCCTTCTGAACTCACTCTTGACCAGCAGTACATATCTCCCCTCTCGCTGACTGATTACGGGTTCCTGTATTACTCTTTTCCATCGCGATGAATGCACCAGGGAATATAGATGTCCAAGTAAGTGTTGCTGCACATTTTCCCCCCTGAGCCTTAGAGCAGCCAAATTCGGAGAAGCCTCATCTAACACCTCTCCCTGAGGCCCAATGCAGCGGGTGATTTCTTTCTCCATCTGCGGAATGTTCACGATGCCACTAGCTATTTCCCAAAGCAAGGGAACAGCACTCCTCCCCTCTCCAATCTGATTGCGCAGACGCTGAAAGGTGCGAAGGGAATCCCCTATCTGCAACAAGATAGCCGGGTCAAGCACTCCTCCACGCGCTGCTATGGCTACCTCCCGCCTAACATCCTGGGCCCCTGAAGCATCGATACCAGGATACACAGATAACAAATATCGTGCCTCTGTTACCCTATCCAAGAGCAGCTTAACTTCTCCATAAGTTGATTT
>JAGYOV010000146.1 GCA_018399375.1 Dehalococcoidia bacterium | reverse complement strand
GAAAGCACAGTGCTTACACTATTGTCCTCAATATCATTGATCGGCATTGCCGGCGCCTTGGCCTTCTCCATTTCGGCAAAGAACTCATCCAGTTGCTGGTCAGAAACACTAAACAGTTGCCTCAGCAATGTCTCTGTCTCGTTCGTTCTGCCTACATCTTGGATGGCCTGGTATAGCTCGCGTTGCTCCTCTTCTGCCCTTATACGCTCAGGAACGGGCATCTCATCGGAAATGTAAAGCTGGTCAAGAAGGCTATCTACTTCCTGTGGTTCAAATGATGTTAGCTCTGGATATCCCCCTGGCGGTTGAGTGACAGCAGGCGCATAGTCAAACACTTCCTTACCTTCAGGAGTAATAAACGAGTACGGATGCTTGCCATCTTCACTAGGGCCTTGCAACTTTATCTGCCAGCCAGGCTCCAGGTCAATGCCATATTCTTTTAGCTCCGGCCCAGAGATATACATTGGTTGAGGCTCGGGCACTGTCTTCTTGAAGCGCGCATATTCCTCAACAAACTTGGGTATGAGCTTGCGAACATCTTCAAGACTCGTCCCCGACGAGGTTAGCAGCTTATTTATTTGCTCCATTGTTCCTTAACCTGCTAATAATTTGTTGAAAGGCATTTTGCGCCTTGTTGTCTTTATCCTGTGATGCAAGATATTTCTGAATCCAATCATTAACTTCTTTGTGTGTTAGTTTGCTCATTGTCCTCCTCTTGTAGTTGCTGGCGCGTCGGCGGTTCTTGCTGTTGCGCAGGAGCTCCTGCCTGCCCTGGGAACATCGGCAATGCACCTTGCGCCTGTGGCGGCTTTGCAGCATCGCCTATCTGTTGATCAAGAGGGGTTGGCCCTGGTTGATGGCGTTGCATCATCAATGCTTTAAGCCTATCAAAAGCCAGCCTAGCCTCTATGTCCTTATAATCATCATTCGCGGCTTCATCTATCAAGCTATGTACTAATCTAATAAGCGCTATTGCAGGATCAATTTTAGCGGCCATGTCTGCATCACGCTTTGCTTTGATTGCATCGGGATCGCGCACTCGAAGGATCTCGCGCCTTATTGTGTCTTCATCAAGGAATGGTTGCGCCTGTGTAGCCATCGAGAATCTTCCAATATCCTCTAGCGGAGACTTTGTGAAATACTTAAACTTAATAGTATAGTTGCCCTGCATATCAGATGCACGGAATAATCTCTTATGCCCCTCTTCTCCGACTTCCAGCTCACCGTAAATATTCAGCCACTTTAAGAACATCCTGCTAATCTGGCGGTAGAACATCGATAAAGCTTGCAAGCGCGGCCAGAACAAAGGTTCATTTGTCGCCATCAATGCCGCTATCGCAGAGCCAGATAGAGGAAAGGTCAGGTTGCCATAATCAATGGTGGACAATGTGCCACGCTGTATGTATGACTCCAGAATAGAATACCAAAGGCGCGTTGCCTGCTGTATGTCTGGTAATTGCGCCGGTGTTATCCCCCCGCCAATATCGACATTGTAAACAGCGGCTTCATCAAAGGGATACTCATCAAGAGGAGCGGCATTTTCTCCTTCTTGAGATTTGCGCTCAGCCGGTGGGCGGATCGCCCTCATAGTGAGGGTTTGCAGAACGGTAGCGAGCTTATTAAGCTCAGGGAAAAGAGTACGGCATAAGTAATATACACTCTCCCCTTTATACTTCTGCCCTCCATCCTCATCTATCAACATCGAGCCCGTTGGCACGAAAGCCAGCGCTATCGGTACCCATCCTAGCGAATGAGTCTGTGAGAAAATCTCTCTATTCCCAACCCATACTTTATTTACATTACGATCCCAGGCATCTATAACAGTAGCTTGACTGCCCCCCAACGACCCTACATCGTATTGCTCCTCTATATCACCGGCTTCTCTCTCTGTAGTATATGAGCCCCATCTCATTGAATGGTCAGCGAAATAATACGCCATGTACCGACTATCCCACGGCGAGAGTTCAATGAACGGAGCATCATTATCTTCCTGGCGCACTACGCAACGCGCTACTATCCTACCTCTTATACACGATTGTTCGATCGCATATGCCATTAACGAAATACCCTCTTGATCCAAGCGGCAATCTATATCCGCGAGACAGGCTTCTATAAACTCTTCTACTTTCCTTGCCTCTCTCCCGCTAATGCCATCTCCCTCTACTATCACCTGTTGGTCAGCGGTTCCAAGGTGCCCCTTAACCTGGTCAGCGTAAACAGCTGGAGCATTTAGAGTAATGTTATGCACGTGACTGACTTCTTTACCCTTCCAGTCTTTCAAAATAAACTTGTCTAGTAAATATAAACTCTTATCCTCATCCATACGAGTATAGAGACTGCTAAGGGTCTTTTGTACACTTCTTATTGAATCAACAGACAGTTCAATCATAATTAAATACTCCTCAAAAGTGAGTTACTATACTCCCTCTACGCTGC
>JAGYOV010000145.1 GCA_018399375.1 Dehalococcoidia bacterium | reverse complement strand
GATTGCCAAGGTGAGATTAAGCAATGGTGCGGAAGTAAATGCTTATATTCCGGGAGAAGGTCATAATTTGCAGGAGCACTCTGTGGTTCTAGTGCGGGGTGGTAGGGTTAAGGATGTGCCGGGTGTGCGTTATCATATCATTCGGGGTACGCTAGATACCGAGGGTGTAGCTAATCGTAAGCGAGCTCGTAGTAGATATGGTACCAAGAAATCAAAGGATAGGGCCAAGGATTAACGGGGAGAACTGATGCCTAGGAGAGCGAATAAAGATCTGCAAAGAGTAATACCTCCGGATGCGAGGTATAATAGCGTCACCATTGCTAAATTTATCAACAAGATCATGGTGCGAGGGCAGAAGGCTACTGCAGAGCGCGTAGTCTATGATGCATTGGGCGTCGCCAGTGAACAGCTGGGAAAAGAGCCATCGGGAGTTATGGAAGAGGCAATAAGAAGTGCTACTCCTTTGCTTATGGTAAAGCCTCGCAGGGTAGGTGGAGCTACTTATCAGGTTCCTATGGAAGTGGCCCCTCAGAAAGGTCAGGGGATGGCCATGCGATGGATTATCGCTTCAGTGCGGGGTCGCACGGGCAAATCTACAAAGGAAAAGCTGGCCGGTGAACTGGTTGATGTGATAGAGGGTCGGGGGGCAACGATCAAAAAGCGCGAAGATATACATAGGATGGCTCAAGCTAATAAGGCTTTTGCGCATTTCCGCTGGTGAGAACTACATTGAAAACTATGCTCAAGACAAAGGGAGAGCTAACATTGCGAACTTTTCCTTTAGAGAAAATTCGGAATATAGGGATAATTGCCCATATAGATGCGGGCAAGACTACGACTACGGAGAGAATCCTCTATCGTACTGGGCGCACCTATAAAATTGGTAATGTTGATGAAGGTACGGCGGCCATGGACTGGATGGCCCAGGAGAGAGAACGCGGCATTACCATAGTGGCTGCAGCTACCGCCTGCTATTGGGATGGTCATTGTATCAACATAATTGATACCCCGGGGCATGTAGATTTTACTGTTGAGGTAGAACGTAGCTTGCGGGTACTTGATGGGGGAGTGGTTGTCTTTGATGGAGTAGCCGGTGTAGAGGCGCAGTCGGAGACTGTATGGAGACAGGCGGATAAATATGACGTGGCCAGGGTTTGTTTTGTTAGCAAGATGGACAGGTCCGGCGCTAATTTCGATCACACAGTATCCATGATTAGAAATCGGTTGCAGGCTAATTTGTTGCTGTTGCAGCTTCCGCTGGGTTCAGAGAGTCTCTTTGAAGGGGTCATAGATCTGGTAGAAAATAAGGCTATTATCTTTTCAGATGATCCCAGCATAGACCAAGTAGAAAAGCCCATACCAGACAATTTGCTCGATGTGGCTTCTGCTCATCGTCAGGAATTGATAGAAAAGCTAGCAGAAAATGATGATGAAGTTATGTCGATGTATCTTGAGGATCGCGAAATACCTGTCCCCGTTCTTAAGAGGGCTATAAGAGCGTTAACTGTCTCCAACAAGGTAATTCCCGTTCTATGTGGTAGCGCTCTCAAGGGCAAGGGTATTCAACCGCTTCTAGATGCCATTATCGATTATCTCCCGTCGCCTGCTGATATTCCTGTTATTCCTGCCAAGGATCTCAGGAATAATAGAGAGGTTATCTGCAAGCCGAGCGATGATGAACCTTTCTCTGCTCTCGCTTTCAAAATGGTGGCGGATCCTTTTATGGGGAAGCTGACCTATATCCGCGTTTATTCGGGGCAGATAAAAGCTGGTATGCAAGTTCTGAATTCTACCAGCGGGGAGAAAGAGCGTCTCGGCAAACTATATGTCATGCATGCTAATCACCGTGAAGAGGTTGATCATGCAGATACAGGCGGTATTGTAGCTACAGTGGGGCTCAAGAAAACCTCTACAGGGGATAGCCTTTGTGAGACTTCGCGGCCCGTGGTATTTGAGCGTATCCAGTTCGCTGAACCCGTTCTTTCGCTGGCCATTGAACCCAAAAGCAAAGCTGACCAAGATAAGCTAGAAGGAGCACTGGACAAGCTTACCTCTGAGGATCCCTCTCTCAGGGTCTATTACGATCAAGAGGTGTGTCAGACCATTATCTCTGGGATGGGAGAACTCCACCTTGAAGTTGCAGTAGAGCGCATGTTGCGTGAATACGGAGTGAAAGTAAATGTGGGTAGGCCGCAGGTAGCTTACAAGGAGACCATCGCTTCTTCAGCAGAGTCTGAAGGGAAGTTTATCCGCCAGTCTGGAGGCAAAGGTCAATATGGACACGTGTGGCTTAGGCTTGAGCCAGGAGAAAAAGGTGCAGGCAATAGTTTTGCAGAGAAACTACGTGGTGGGTCGGTCCCTCGAGAATACATTCCTGCTATAGAGTCAGGAGCAATGGCAGCTTTGCAAAATGGAGCTCTGGCGGGTTATCCTGTGGTAGATATTAAAGTGACTCTGTACGATGGGAGCTATCATGAAGTTGATTCCTCTGATGCGGCCTTTA
>JAGYOV010000144.1 GCA_018399375.1 Dehalococcoidia bacterium | reverse complement strand
CGGGATCAAATCCCAGAGGAACACCCATGTCCAGCATCATTGCCGCATCGCTGAAACAGTGGTTACTTGCTTCTGCATCAACGAGGTATCCACTAGCACGAGCGGGCCAGTTTCGAGTGTCATGCATGGGAAGCTCTCGCCCATGAACGTGCACGGCATATTCCTGAGAGCCCTTGCCAATTTGCTCTGCTGCTTTCTTAACGCCATCAGCAAGTACAGCACCGAAACCTTCCCTCCGCACCATTTTCTCCAGCATGGCGATCATAGCTTCAGCGTTTCCCCAGGTAAGTTTAATTCCATCGGTGTCCTTCTCAGTTATAGCGCCACGCTCATAGCATTCCATAGCGAAAGCGATGGTACTTCCTGCAGAGATAGTATCTACTCCCCAGCGATTGCAGATATCGTTCATCTTAATGATCGATTCACTGTTGTCATTGAGGCACATCGTGCCAAATGAGCCTGAGGTTTCATACTGCGGCCTGTGCACCTCTCCCTTTATAGCAAAGGGACCTTCCTTCAGCTCCAGAATAGCTCCACATGCTATTGGACATCCCTGACATGCATAGCGTTTTACCTTGTATTTCTCCATATTGGCAGCATCCAGATTAGTACATGTAGGCATTGCATCCGCACCGAACAACTGCCAGTTCTTCAGGCCACACTCTCCTATAGAGATAAGGAAACTGGTTCCTCCTCCTGGCCCCAGCGCATATAACCCTTTCTGAAAGTCACTTTCCTGAAAGCTCTTGGTAGCTGTATCCCTGTAACCCTTAAGTGCTTCAGCATCGGCAACGGCCACTTTCTTATCCCCTTTCACGACCACTGCCTTCAAGCGCTTGGAGCCCATAACTGCACCCAAACCACTTCTTGCCGCCATTCTTCCCTTATCGGTAACAATTCCTGCCATTAAAGTACATGCCTCACCTGATGGGCCAATGCAGGCAACCTTCGCCTTAGGTTCCCCCAGATCCTGGAGCAATGCATCTTCAGTCTCCGTAGTATCTTTACCCCATAGGCTCGAAGCATCCCTGAGTTCAGCTTTACCCGAAGATATCCAAAGATAAACAGGTTTAGCAGAAATGCCAGAGAAGAAGACGCCATCATAACCAGCAGCCTTTAGCTCCGGCCCGAAGAAACCCCCTGAATTTGAATCGGCCCATGTCCCCGTTAAAGGCGATTTGGCCACTACCATATATCTGCCCGCAGAAGGCGTACTTGTTCCTGTCAGAGGGCCAGTAACGAATCCCAGCATATTATCAGGACCAAGAGGATCAACTCCTGGTTTCATGCGCTCATAAAGCACCTTAACCCCCAATCCAATGCCCCCAATGAAATCACGGTAGACCTTTTCTTCCACTGATTCTTCTGATATCGCTCCCTTTGTCAGATCAACAAATAGAACCTTGCCTGTATATCCTCCTAACATATCACCTCCTACTCCATAATCTATATTTTGCAACGATCCACAATTAATTTTCTACTCTCTTGACACACCAACCCTACTTATCTCATTTTTGTAAAGTTGATATTCTGACCAACTTATTTGACCATTCCCACTATCAAACTACTTAGCCAGCATATCCCCTTCTAGTTCCTTGAGCAGCTGTGATATTATCTCCAGTGCTTTATCAACATGGGCTTTAGTTATCACAAGTGGGGGGATAAAACGCAAGACATTGCCAAACCTTCCAGCAGGAAGTAGAAGAACACCCTTATCTCTTAGCGCTAGCATGATTCGAACCATTTCGTCACGGGATAGAGGCTCTTTGGTCTGCCTGTTTTTGACAAGTTCTATAGCAATACCCAAACCCTTACCCCTTATATCTCCTATCATTTCCCTTTCTTTTTGCATCTCTTTGAGGCAAGATAGAACGTAGTCTCCCATTACTGCTGAGCGGTCAACCAGACCGTCTTTGAGCAGGTCAATGTTAGTGCAAGCCACAGCAGAGGACATATTATTACCGGCTGCCGTCAATACATGGCTCATGGGGAGCAATTTATCAGCAAGATCTTTACGTGTCATCACTCCGCTGTATGGCAGGTCTCCACCCAATGCCTTGCCCATGACGATAAGATCGGGCTCAACCCCGTAATGCTCAACGGAAAACATCTTACCAGTTCTGCCCAAACCAACCTGAACCTCGTCTGCAATAAACAGTATCCCAAGCCTCTGACACAATTGTCTCAAGTACTCAAGAAATCCGGGGGGTGGTGGTACATAGCCACCCTCAGCCTGGATAGGTTCAATAATCAGGGCGGCCACGTCTTCTATATCTACCCCGCTATAGGTGCCAGTTAACTGGAATTCTATGAACTTGGCACATTGCATGTTACAGGAGGGATACTCCAGATTAAGCGGACAACGGTAACAATATGGATAAGGACTGGCACGGTAGACAAAAGGCATAAATGGCCTATAGTTAACCCTATAGCCAGGAGAGCCTGTAAGAGTAAGTGCCGTACCTATGCTCCCATGATAGGCGCCTTCCAAGGCTATTATATTTGTCCTGCCA
>JAGYOV010000143.1 GCA_018399375.1 Dehalococcoidia bacterium | reverse complement strand
CTGAGGATGTTTTTTTAGCTCTTAAGAACGCCAGGGAAATGGAAGTATCGCCCCTGGCGCGCGTTGCCCTAGACAGGATAATACAAAACGTTGCCATCGCAGACAAAGAACAGGTTCCCCTGTGTCAAGATACAGGCTTTCCCATAGTCTGGCTGCAATTGGGGCAGGAAGTTCATCTAACAGGCGGATATCTCGAAATTGCGGTAAATGAGGGAGTGCGCCGGGGATATGCTGAAGGTTATCTACGCAAATCCGTAGTGGAAAAGCCTTTCTCCTCTCGAGTAAATACAGGAGATAATACTCCTGCCGATATCTGGGTTGATATAGTACCCGGGGACAATCTCAAAGTAACCGTAATGCCCAAAGGAAGCGGTTCTGAAAATATGTCATGTCTGGCAATGTTAACTCCATCGCAGGGACGCCAAAGCATCATCGATTTTGTGGTAAACTGCATCGACAGGGCAGGAGCCAATCCATGCCCCCCTATTTTGGTGGGAATTGGCATAGGAGGAACAGCAGAGAAGACTGTAATGCTGGCCAAGAAAGCGCTGTTGCGCCGGGTTGGTAATCCAAATCCCGATGAAGAGGTTGCCAATCTAGAAAGGGATATCTTGGATAGAGTGAACTGTCTTGGCATCGGCGCTATGGGGTATGGAGGCAAAATTACAGCTCTAGCAGTACACGTTGAAACATTTCCCTGCCACATTGCCAGCCTTCCACTGGCGGTCAATTTGCAATGCTGGTGTCACCGCTGGGCAGAGGCCATCATATAACCTGTTCTACAGGAGATTAGTCATGGATCGGGTCAGAAAAATTAAGGTCCCCATAGATAACGAAGTTCTCGCGCAATTGAGAGCAGGAGATGAGCTCTCAATCAAAGGAATAATGTACGTCGCCCGAGACGCCGCCCACAAGAGAATATTTGAAGCGTTGTCGCATGGGCTACCCGCACCCTTCGACATCCAGGGGACTACAGTTTACTATATGGGGCCGTCGCCCGCTAGGGCAGGGAAGATAATTGGATCTGCTGGCCCCACCACCAGCGGCCGGATGGATATATACACACCTCTTCTGATAGCAAAAGGATTGCGTACGATGATAGGTAAGGGCCCCAGAGCAAAAGAGGTGAAGGACGCCATGATGCAATATGGAGCTGTCTATCTAGGGGCTATAGGTGGTGCTGGGGCACTAATCTCCCAGAGCATAAGAAGTTCACGGATAATAGCATATGAGGACCTCGGAGCTGAAGCCGTTCACCAAATAGAGGTAGTTGATTTTCCCTGTATAGTAATAAACGATACTTATGGGGGAGATCTTTATGAATCAGGGAAAGCACAGTACCATCTTGAAAGCTAGTTTGTGCTAAGCCCCTATTATCCAGCGCACCTCCTGTCGCATAAGGCAAACGAATATAAGCATCCATCCCTCCAACCACCTATCTCAATGAAAGTCTTCACCTTCCATCGCAGGCACAGTTTCACTATGGTCTAATATAAAAGCGCTTTCTCTGGTTCACGTTATATCCTTTATCCCTTAGTGCAGAGATCACCTGGCTCACCTCTTCACCATCCAGCTGCAAGCAGACGTCTTTATGAGGAGGCTCCCCCACAGGTTCTCTAACGTGAATGGTAACGATGCCTACATTCAATCTATTTATCGTTGAAATTATTTCTTCCAGCGCCTTGCTTTCGCCACCACCGATGACCTCGATACGGCTACCGGTTAGCAGGGCTCCATCTCGGGTTACGCCAAGCATAGGATTTATAATCTTATAGAAAAAGTCATTGGTGGTAACGATGCCTACCACTTTATCATCTTCAAGAACAACGAGGGACCCAACTTTGTTGCTTTGAGCCAGTGCCAATGCTTCTTCTGAAGTAACCTCTGGAATAACTGTAATGACATTCCTCTCCATAATTTCTTTTACCGCCGTTCGCTCCAGAATGTAGCCCATCTCCCAGACAGTAAGGCTAGAAGCTTTCGATGGTGAAACCTGATCCAGTCCACGAGAAGTAACTATACCCACAAGCTTGCCCTTATCTACTACCGGCAAACGCTCAAACTTGTGTGCCATCATTATTCTCTTGGCATCTGCGATGCTGGTATTACTTGGAATAGTAACCACGTTGGTTGTCATAATATCGCGAATATACATTTCCCTCCTCCTTAATAAAGCCTGGCCTACCGCAGAGTCCGATCACCCAATGGCTATGACTGAATTTCATTTTAACACGACATCTCTCACATAACAATAACCGGATCATATGGACCTGTTGAGATATCACTCGGATGATCTTATCCAAACGAGTTCCTCACAGAGGGCATTGTTCACTGTGTCTTAACAACTTTTTCGCAGATCCGTCTTTTTCAGCATAAGACTCAGTAAGAGGCCGATAATGCTCAATGCGGCGCATATCAGGAAGGCTATGCGATAGCTGCCAGTTGTATCGAATATCATCCCCGACAGCAACGGCCCAACTGCTTCCCCAATTTGCCCTCCGAATATGGTAGCTCCAAAAAGTTCACCAAGAGAAG
>JAGYOV010000142.1 GCA_018399375.1 Dehalococcoidia bacterium | reverse complement strand
GAAAATAACCTGGATGTGCTGCAGAAGCAGCTCGTTAACCAGGCGCGCCTGATAAGCGATGCCAGTATGGCATATTTTGTCGGTGGAGATGTCGAGGGCCTGGATGCAATGGCGGAGAAGCTGGGAAGAGAAACGGGCAGCCGCATAACGATCATAGCTGTCAATGGGACCGTCCTGGGCGATTCCGAGGAGGATCCAGTAAGTATGGAAAATCATGCTGATCGTCCCGAGGTAATACAGGCTCTCGCTGATGGAGTGGGCAGCAGTGTTCGCCATAGTGCCACTCTGGAATGCGATATGCTATATGTTGCTGTACCGGTGATGGTTAGTGGAGCAACGGTTGGCATTGCCCGCTCATCGCTGTCGCTGGCTGGCATAGATGAATCTCTGGAACAAATAAACGAAGCAATAGTTGCCGGAATAGCCGTTACTGCTGTAGTGACTATCCTTCTGGCGCTCTGGATATCGCGGGCGACAATGAGGCAGCTGAAACAGCTTACAAGAATGTCGCGCGAGATAACCCGTGGTGAAATTAACCAGAGAATAGAAGTGTCCTCTGGCGATGAGGTCGGTGAGCTCGCCAGAGCTTTCAACCAGATGTCAGCCCGGCTGGGAGAAATGATGGCCATTCTTACCACTGAGCGGGATAAGATGGCAGCCATTGTATCCACTATGGATAGTGGCGTTGTTATCGTGAATAGCACAGGCAAGGTAAATATGGTCAACGGAGCAGCTCGGGAACTGCTTGGCCTCTTCGGAGAGGGCTGGAAGGAGCAAACGTTCATCAACGTGGCAAGAGACCACGAAATGGATGAAGTTTTGCAGAAGTGCTTCCGGATGGGGAAACAGCAGGAGGGCATGGTGGAGTCTGAGACGGGGAGACGGTTTATTAGAGTAGTGGCTACGCCCCTTGAAGATGGCGCTCTGGTGCTGCTCCACGATCTTACGCGTCTCCGGCGGTTGGAAACGGTGCGCCGTGATTTCATTGCCAACATCTCTCATGAGCTGCGTACGCCGATATCTTCGCTCAAGGTTCTTACGGAAACTCTGCAAGATGGCACGATAGATGATAGCAGCATTGCACAGGATTTTCTGGGCAAGATAAATGCTGAAGTAGATAGACTGGCACAGATGGTCAACGAGCTGGGCCAGCTATCGCGCATTGAAGGCAGTGAGGTCTCTTCCAAGATTAAGGCCATCGATGTTGGTGAGGTGACAAAGCGAGCTGCGGATAGGCTTCGAGTGCAGGCAGAAAGGAAAGAGCTTTCCCTGCGGGAAAATGTTCCCGGCGGATTGCCGAAGGCGCTCGCTGATAATGACCAGATAGAGCAGGTTCTGGTAAACTTGATTCACAATGCTCTCAAGTTCACTCCGCGTGGCGGGAAAATTACTCTCTCTGTGTGGGCAGACGGTGACTATATCCTCGTTTCCATAGCAGATACGGGTGAAGGCATTTCCGCGGAGGACCTGTCGCGCATCTTTGAGCGATTTTATAAGGTGGATAAAGCCCGATCGGGAAGTGGCACTGGCCTGGGTCTGGCTATCGCCAGGCATATCGTTGAAGCTCACGGTGGCAAAATATGGGTGGAGAGCATTGAAGGCAGAGGATCTACCTTTACCTTTAGCCTGCCCGTGAGCAGGACTTAACTCTATTTTAAACTACATTTAACCTCTTCTTAACCATATCTTAATTCAACCTTAAATAAACTCCTCTATTCTTATAGTTGGAATAAGAAAATCTAGATAAATGAGAACCAATAGTCATCAAGAGCTGGAAAGGAGGTGAAATGACAGGTCAAAAAGAATAAGCCTTGTGAATAAGAATACAAATGAAAGGATATTGAATGATAGCAAAACTGAAGGAGGTTTACATGTTATTAAAAAAGGTTAAGAAATCTATTATTTTCTCTCTGGCAGCTATCTTTGTTGCCGGCATGGTGCTGATAACGGGTTGCGCTGGTGGGAACGGATCGGAAAATGATAATGTTGAGCTCTCGGGCAAAATTACCGAGGCTGGTTCAACCAGTGTCTTGCCGCTGGCAGAACAGCTTGCCCTTGCCTTTATGCAGGAGCATTCTGGAGTCACGATTACCTATACGGGTGGTGGTTCGGGGGCAGGTGCCAGCCAGTGTGCAGGAGGGACGGTAGACATCGGTGCTACATCGCGCGATCTGAAAATGGGTGAGTCCGATCTCATCTCCTGCCCCATTGCTCGGGATGGTGTGGCCATCATAATCCATCAGGACAATCCGCTAAATGCACTTGATCTGGAACAGGTAGCCCGGATATTTGAGGGCAGAATTACTGATTGGGCTGAAGTTGGCGGTAATCCCGGAAGCATAACGATATACAACAGAGAAGAAGGATCGGGAACACGGGACTGTTTTGAAGGTATGGTGACCGAAGAGGTAATTGGCAACGCCATAACTAAAAAATCCAACGGTGAGCTACAGCTGGCAATTCAGGGAGACCCTGCGGGCATCGCATATGTCTCTCTGGGATACGTTGAAGGCGTCAAGCCACTGGCTCTCGACGGCGTAGAGTGTTCTGT
>JAGYOV010000141.1 GCA_018399375.1 Dehalococcoidia bacterium | reverse complement strand
TGAATTCTGGAAATTGACAAAGTATATGAGGAGATCCATGGGAGTTTTTACAAACAAAGAGAGAAATAAAAACCTTAGAGAGCAAATACTGAAATATCACATTAGCTCAGTGATGACCGACGATGAGCGAGCAGCACTACTTGGGCTGCCTGAAGGATGCAGAATTCGCGAGAACGCAAAGATAATATCATCTGAAAACCTGAAGTGCGGGAAATATGTTTGGATTGGAGAGGGAGCCATTTTAGATGCGAGCGGAGGATTGGAAATCGGCGACCACACAACTATTGGTTCATATGTGCTGGTATGGTCACATGACAGCCACCTGGCAAACGTCAGCCTGAACAATGTCATCTCCAGCCCCTTGATACAGAGGAAGCCCACGAAGATTGGCAAGGGCTGCTTCATCGCGGGCCATTCTGTCATTTACTCGGGAGTAACAATAGGGAATAAGACTGTAGTGCTCCCTATGAGCGTGATAACTCGAGACATCCCCGGCAACTGCATAATTGCGGGAGCCCCGGCAAGAAAACTGAGAGACCTGTCTGATGAGGAGATCAGAGAAGAAGTCGAGAGAACTCTTACCGCCAACAGCCAACAAAGAACGATACAGAAGCCATGAGGATTAAAAATGGGAACCATCAATCTACGATATGAAGATTTTACCTTAGACTCTTACAGAGCATGCATAAGAGCTGCTAAAAACGCAGGCTATACCTTCATCTCCTATGAGACATTTCCGCGGGGAGAACAATTTGTACTGTGGCGGCATGACATTGACGTATCAGTGCACAGAGCTGCCAAACTTGCCAGGATAGAGCGGGAAGAAGACATCACGGCAACCTATTTTATCTGGCTGCATGCTTATACTTATCATTTCTGGGAAAGGAAAATCACCGATTTGATACTCCAGATACTAGAATGTGGGCACACAATTGGATTACATTTTGACTGTGAGTATTATCATAATCCAACCGGCGATAATATCGATGATCTTATTGCTGAGGAAGCAAGAATTCTTGCAGGAGTCTTGCAAACGAAAATTCAAGTTGTTTCTTTACACAATCCATCCAGGCAAATGCTGCAGAATCATAAATCTGAGAGGATTGGTGGCCTGATAAATGCTTACAGCAACTACTTCTTCAGCGAGTGTAAATACATATCTGATTCTAATGGCCTATGGAGAGGCGATCCCCTTCTGGACATATTGAGGGAAGGGCAATACCCTAGACTTCAGGTACTGACCCATCCAGTATGGTGGACAGAGGAACCATCTCTTCCTCTACAAAGGGTTATCCAATGTATAGAAGGTCGTGCACAGCAAAACCAAAGTGATTATGAGGAGTTAAGAAACAGGATTTTGGGGCATACATCAATAGAGAACTAGATGCTATTAACACAAATTCTAAATCACCTGGAAAAACGTGGAATTCCGTATTACGTAGCCACGTTAATCGATACAGAGATAATGCGCATTTCTGTGCCCGCAGAAAGCGATTCCAACTCAATTCTCTTCTTCAACCGGGATGCGCCTCAAGCTTTACCTTTTCTCTATGGAGCCTGCTTCGTAAGGAACAACACAACCTTGCGCGATAGCAGCCTGAGAAACGTTATTCAGGTAGAAAATCCGCGCCTGGCCATAATCCTGGTTGCCAACCTGTTCAAGCCATACTTCTCGCAAACGGAATCTTACCTTTCCCCAAGAGCTATCATACACCCGAAAGCGAAGCTGGGTAAGAACGTAATCGTCATGGGCGGGGCTGTTCTGGGAGAATGCTCCATAGGAGATTATACGATTATCCACCCCAATGTGGTCATCTACGATGGCGTAGAAATTGGCTCATTTTGCCAGGTGGATGCCAATGCAACGCTGGGGGCTGAGGGAATGGGCACAGAGAGATATCATGGCAGTAGAGTCAGATTCCCACACTTTTCAGGGATAGAAATTAAAGATAATGTTTTCATAGAACCAAATGCTACCATTGCAAGAGGCGTTCTAACTCCTACGGTGATCGAATCAGGATGTATGATAGGTGCCCGCGTTGGCATCGGCCACAATGCTCACATAGATCAAAATACGCAAGTAATAGGAGGAACTATCGTATGCGGATCCGTCACGGTAGGCAAGAGCTGCTTTCTGGGTGCCGGCTGCATATTGCGGGATAATATAACCATCGCTGATAATATTAATGTCGGCATGGGAGCTGTAGTAACAAAATCATTTTATGATCCCTGTTTGACGCTGGCAGGAATTCCTGCGCACATACTCACTTAGAACACAATTCGATTTCTTGGAGAAAGGGTATATGGCTAAACAAGGATATGAGTTAAGGATATTCCTGGGCCCCTGCTGGTATGCCAGAATAGCTGCTACATTGGGGTCTGTCCTGAGGGAAAAGGGCGGCGTAAAGGTTACCGTCGCTGCCTGGAGCAACGCTCTATCGCTATATCCCGATGCCACGTATGATGTACTCTTGGACTTCCGGAATCTAAAAAAGTGGCAGAAAATACTGGCTCTCTCGAGAAACTTCTGGCGCTTCCTCCGACAACACGATGCTTTTATCTTCCTGTTTGGAGACACCCTTCTCCCTTATAATCTCGACCTTC
>JAGYOV010000140.1 GCA_018399375.1 Dehalococcoidia bacterium | reverse complement strand
AGCAGTTGGGAAAAGCTCTGAAGGTACCACCAATAAGGAGGAAAGACTCCGTTCTCGCATGCAGGGCTTGGGATACTAGTTGTTGAAGCTACAGAAACATGATCAGCGTTTAATAAAGGGGTGGTTGTTTTCTTAGGATAAGAGATATTCAATGTTGTTTTGTTTTTGACAGATGTAGGGGCCTATGGCGAGGTCATAAACTTGATATGGCAGGAGCCATCAGGGATATGAGTTGCATCACTGTCGATGTGAGGAGAGTGATTTTGGTTTAAACCCTGTATAGGTTGTAGAGCTAGAACTTAAGGAACCGGTAGAGGGAAGATGTCCTTCTATTAGAGTGAGTCTGTGCAAAAGTATGGAATTCAGGAGGTTAACTAAATGAGTGAGAAGATAGCAGTTATTGGTGCTGGCAATGGAGGCTGCGCTATTGCTGCACATCTGGCATTGCAGGGACACAGCGTAAACTTGTACGAAATTCCTGAACTGGCGGATAAATTCAGACCCCTTGTGGAAAAGAAAAAGATTGCCATCAGCGGTAAGGCGGAGAATGGAACCGCCAGGTTGAACATGGCAACAAACGATGTTGCTGAGGCCGTGGAGGGAGTTGAGACAATCATCGTTACCGTTCCCGCTTTTGGCTACCAGCATATTGCCGAGCTACTCGTTCCAGAGCTCAAAGATGGCCAGCTGGTTACCTTCATTCCAGGTGCCTTCGCTACCATATACTGCCTGGAAGAGATGAATAGGAAAGGAATCAATCCCAAAGTAACCTTTGCTGAATCGGCAACTCTGCCCTATGCTGCCAGGTTGAAATCAAGGGCCGAGGTTTTCATTGCTGGCACTGCTATCTGTCTTCCGGTTGGAGTATTTCCGGCCAGAAATACCGAAACCGTGATTAAGAAATTGCAAGAATATTATCCCGTTATTATAGCCGGTCGCGACATACTGGATATAGCCTTGAACAACCTCAATCCAGTAGTACATCCAGCGCCTGTTCTGCTGAGCACGAGCGTTATTGAGAGCAGTGATGACTTTTATCTCTACCGGGATGGAATTACAGATGGAGTAAAGAGGGTCATGATAGCCATGGACAACGAGCGCATTGCAGTAAGGAAGGCCTGTGGCATAGATGCTCCTCATTACGGGTATCATCAGTTTGAGCCTTTTGATGTTTTTGAAGATTTCTTTGGAAAAGGAGGCCTCGTAGAAACGGGATACAAGCTTAAGGGGCCTACGAGCATGAAAGACAGATACATTACCGATGATGTTCCTTACGGGCTGGTCTTCTATTCCACAGTGGGCAAGAAAGTAGGCGTTGAGACGCCAATTTGCGATGGGATAATTAACCTTGCCTCTGTAATCAACGAAGAGGACTACTGGAAAACTGGAGCCAATGTGGAGAAAATGTTCATTGGTGGCTGGGATATCAAGAAGCTGACCAGGTTTTTGTTTGATGGCGAGTAGTAAGAGCAAATGAAGATAATATCTAGTGTTAAGCACCCTAAACATGTAGAGAAGGAATCTTATCTGATAGAAGAGTCAAAGATAAGGCAGAGGGTTAAGTTGGATTGCTCTCTGGGCATCAATCACTTTGGGGTCTCGGAAAAGGTTTTAGTAGCTGCCAGAGAATATGACTGGTCAAAGGTGTTTGACTATCCAGATCCTACCTATGAAGACCTTAAGAAGACAATTTGTGCCTTCTGGTCTGGATATACTGAGTTGAAAATAGAGCAAGTTCGAATTGGGTTCGGGGCAGCAGCTATATTAGATGGGCTGAATAGAATATTCATTGAACCGGGTTCTAAGGTGCTGGGATATTCTCCTCAGTGGCCTGATTATGCAGAGTGGGTGGAGATAAGAGGAGGCAAATACGAGTCAGTAAAGTTAAAGCCTGAAGAATCTTTCAAATTTGATGTTGAAAGATTGGTTGCTGGGATAAGCGAAGAACACTGCATTATATTTATTGACAACCCAAACAATCCTACCGGACAGGTTATCGGCCTTGGGGAAATAGAAGAGATAGTTAAACGGGCAAAAAGAAAAGATGTAGCTGTAGTAGTAGATGAGGCCTACGGGGATTACATGGAGAAAAAAGATTCGGCGATTGGGCTAACAGATAGATATCAGAATCTTGTGGTAGTGCGTTCGTTTTCCAAAGGTCTTGGTCTCGGTGGCATGAGAGTAGGATATGGGATTTTATCATCTGAATTAAACAAGTACTACGATAGAATTAATATCCCGCTCTCCGTTTCATCAATAAGTACCTATCTGGCCCAAATAGTCCTCGCAGATGAAGATTTCATTCATGGTTGCTGGACAATGGTTAAAAGTGAGAAATCAAGGTTGATAAGTAGACTAAGGGAGAAGGGTTATTCCATTAGTGAAACTTATGACTCTTGCCCAATCTTTCTTTTAAGTGGTGCAGACAGATCTGTCGATCTGAGAGATGAGTTGCTGAAGAAAGGGATATTGACTGTAAGTGGTGGCGACTATCGCGATTTGGAGAGTAATTATGTCAGGGTCAACATTCCGCGCAGTGCAGATGAGTTTTTATTCCGTTTGTGATTGCTAGAGAAATCTTTCTCAAATGGAATCCGTGGTGGT
>JAGYOV010000014.1 GCA_018399375.1 Dehalococcoidia bacterium | reverse complement strand
ACTGCTCGCAAGAAAGGAATTCAAAGAAGCCATAGTGATGCATCCGCTACCACGCGTTGATGAACTGGCTTATGAAATAGATGCCGATCCCAGAAGCATGTATTTCAAACAAGCTGCCCGCGGAGTTCCTGTGAGAATGGCACTCATATCCCTTTTGCTGGGAGCCAGAAACGTCAAAGCTCCGGAGAAAGCCAACTTTATTGAATCCAAGCCGCATTATCCCATTTACAAACGTAACGCCAAGACCAAATGTCCCAATCCAATTTGCGTATCAAACCAGAAAACAGAGATAAAATACATCGATCCTGAATTCAGGGTTGTAAGTCTCGATCCGTTGATACTGGAATGCATCTATTGTGAACATGAACTCCACCCCCAATTCATTGCCAGTTTAGATCAGAACGAAAGTAAAACGGCATACAAAATATACCACAGGGCGAACAGCCGCTGGATTCGAAAGATCAAGCCAGATAATTTAATCGTCTTTGCCTCAGAAGAGGAAGCCCAGAATCAGGGATACAAACCAGATAGAGATGTAGCACAAAAAGGTGAAAACTATGAATAGTTCCTCTCCTCTACTTATATCAGGCGGTCGCATAATTGATCCTAGCCAGAACATAGACCAAATTGGGGATCTACTAATTATCGACGGCAGGATAAAACAGAGAGGAGAGAGAATTGCCACTAAACCAGGATACTCGGTAATAGATGCCAATGGCCTGATTATATGCCCCGGTTTCATAGATCTGCACTGTCATCTCCGTGATCCTGGATTCGAAGACAAAGAGACCATCGCCACCGGAACAAAGGCCGCTGCTAGAGGAGGATTTGCTACTATTTGCTGTATGGCAAACACTGCCCCCCCACTGGATAATCCGGCAACTATAGACTACGTAATACAAAAGGCTCACAAAGAGGGCTCCTGCAACGTTCTCCCCATTGGATGCGTAACCAAAGGGAGAGCGGGCAGAGAGATTTGCAACATGGCTGAACTAGCGAATGCAGGGGCAATCGCCTTCAGCGATGACGGCGAGCCAGTTTCCGACTCCCTGATCATGCGTCGCGCCATGAAGCGTTGCCTCGATCTCGACCTGCCAATTATTAACCACTGTGAAGACAAATCTCTTACCATAAATGGAACCATCAATGAAGGCCGCATATCCAGATCATTTGGGTTAAAAGGGATCCCATCCGCCGCCGAGGAAATCATGGTAGCCAGGGATATCGCGCTGGCGAGACTAACTGGAGCAAAAATTCACATAGCCCACGTTAGCACATGCGAATCCATTGAGCTCATACGCCATGCCAAAGAGGAAAATATTGCGATAACAGCCGAAGTTACGCCGCACCACCTATCACTAACGGAAGAGAGCATCATTCATGGCAGACAGAATACAACCAATACCTCAAGGGAAAATCATCAATTTCAATACGATACTCGAGCCAAAGTAAACCCTCCCCTACGAACAGAAGAAACTATAAGACACCTGCTCAACGGACTCAAAGATGGCACTATCAATGCCATTGCCACCGACCACGCTCCACACACATTGGAGGATAAGAAATGCGACCTTGATAGGGCAGCCTTTGGAATCAGTGGCTTCGAAACAGCCCTTGGCTGCCTGATGAACCTGGTTCACGAAGGTAAAATAAATTTAACTACGTTGATCTCCAAGTTAACCTGTGAACCCGCAAATGTTATTGGCAAGAGCAATGAACTGGGCACACTGAAAGAAGGAGTATCTGCCAATATTACCATGATCGCTCTTAACCAGGAATGGATAGTAGATGCCAGCAATTTCGTCTCCAAGGGAAAGAATACTCCCTTTGATGGCTATAATTTCAAAGGTAAGGTGGTGGCAACTATTGTAAATGGCAAACCTGTCTATCTGGATAAATCCTTCACCACCATACGAAATAACTATTTGAAAGATCCCCCGAATGATGAGTAGAGGTGAGGCGAATGAACTCGGCTGAGAAGAGGATAACCATGTTTGGAGGCAAAGGAGGAGTTGGGAAAACAACGTGCGCTGCAGCTACAGCTACCAAATTTACCCGTGCCGGGCAAAAGACACTGGTTATCTCGACCGATCCCACCCCATCTCTCTCAGATATCTTTGAAACCAAGCCCTCTAGAGGGCCAACTCAAGTTAGTAACAATCTCGACATCATGGAATTCCAAACGGATGATATAAAAGAGATGTGGAATAGAAAATTTGGTCACGAGGTATACGAAGTCTTCTCCAGCTTCGTATCAATAGACTATGATAGTTTCGTTGACTTCATCACATCGACCCTCCCCGCCATGGGAGAAGAGTTTACGGTAGACTACATCAGAGAACTGAGCCTTACAAAAGTCTACGATAGAATCGTCTGGGACACTGCACCTCTGGGCCAGACCATAAAGCTCCTCACAATGCCAAACATGCTACAAGAACACCTTAACATTGCCCCTCGTATCTACTCCAAAATAAAGCTAGGCAGAGAAAGCAATCGCCCCATCCTTGACATCATCAAAGGATGGGGCGACCTTTCTGGAGAAGATGTGAATTTCTTAAGGAATGAAGTGAATTTCATCATGGTCACTATTCCCGAAAGCCTCGCTGTTCAGCAACTCGATGACGCATTCTTTGATTTTGAGAGACACGGGTTGAAATTCAGTCAAATAATCATCAACAATATAATACCTGCTTCTACATCAGTTTTCTTCTCCCAGAAGACACACCTTCAACAAAAATACATCGAGTTAATCCACAAGAAGTACAGCGATATGGAAATAATTGAATTGCCACTATCCTCCATTGAGATAAAGGGATTAGCTAGAATAGAAGAGACAGGAGAAATTCTCTTTTCACGTTGAGTTAGAATGATGGCCAAGTTAACAAAAAACAACAGGTACTTTAAAATCCAGCCATTTGAAAAATATGTGGAAGCAGGAAACTGAGTTGAAACAGACCCTTGCTCGCATAATATCTAATGAAAAGGTCACCTACAATACCCACCTTATCTGGTTAGATGCTGCAGAAATAGCATCTTCCGCACAGCCAGGCCAATTCGTCAGCATACGTTGCGAAAATTTGCTATTGCGCCGCCCTTTCAGCATAAATCAGGTTAATTCAACCCATCTAGCCATTCTTATCAAGATTATCGGAGAGGGTACTCGCTGGCTGGCCAGCCAGCGAAAAGGGCAAAGATTAGATATTTTGGGCCCTTTGGGACATGGATTCGCCATTGAGCCTTCAGCCAGAAATTTACTGCTGGTTTCCGGAGGCATTGGCATCGCACCGCTTATTTTTCT
Source organism: Dehalococcoidia bacterium (assembly GCA_018399375.1). Taxonomy (GTDB): domain Bacteria; phylum Chloroflexota; class Dehalococcoidia; order GIF9; family AB-539-J10; genus M55B177. The sequence continues at coordinate 9,234 of JAGYOV010000014.1, read as the reverse complement.
GGCTCAACGAGCCTACCAGCAGCACTCAATAACTCTGATTTACGGAGCGAGCACCTCTGCAGAGCTCTGCCCATTTTCAGCCCCACAACCCAATATGCCAAAAAACTTCACCCCATCCCCCGGAGAAACTCGAATTATCCTCGTTACTGAAGATGGATCCGCCGGGGAAAAGGGTACAGCTACCAGTATTTTATCTCCTTTTATCAACTGGGCTGATCAGATATTTGCCTGTGGACCAGCCGCAATGTATCTGGCGATGTCAAATATTCCTATAGATGGACTCAAAAGGAGCACATGCCAGGTTTCTCTGGAAACGATAATGGGATGTGGCATAGGTGCCTGCTACGGGTGTACCATTAACACAAGGAAAGGGCCAAAGAAGATATGCCACGATGGTCCAGTATTCCAGATGGGCGATATTCTATGGCAGGAGATGAAAATATGATGGTAGAAAATAAAGAGCTTTCTTTACAGACAGAGGGATCTTGCGATATAACCGACATCACTCCTCTCGTGAAGAGAAATGTAGAGACATCGGGGATAAACAACGGAACGATAACGCTATTTGTGCCTGGATCTACAGCAGGTCTAACAACGATAGAATATGAAACTGGTCTACTTAGAGATTTCCAAGACATGTGGAACAGAATAATACCGCAGAATATTCCCTACGAGCATAACAAGGCCTGGGGAGATGGCAATGGACACTCTCACATGCGCGCCTCCATGCTCGGCCCCTCACTAACCATACCCTTTATCAACAAAAAGCTGAGCCTGGGAACGTGGCAACAGATAGTATTTGTTGACTTTGACAACCGTCCTCGAGCAAGAAGAATTGTTCTCCAGATCATGGGAGAATAGCCAGAATATTATTGACGCCAGAAGCATCAACACGACCACATAAGGCTCCCCAAAATCAAAAAATGACTTCCAGACTATACGATAGCTTATGGCTACAGGATAACACTTTCCCCTTGCAGAAGTAACAACCACAGCTAATAGACTAACACATCACCTGTCTTCACCACCCCTCCACAAATAACCCGAGCGAATATTCCTTCAAGAGGCAGAAGATAGAAACCAGGACGATGGAATGCCTTGCCTATTTCAGTAACCTCAAGTACAGCGGTTTCCCCCACACGAATTTGCTTGCCTATCTCCAGAGACAGCAAATTTACTCCTTTAGTAACCAGGTTCTCAGCAGAATCTCCTGGATTTATCTCCACCCCCTGGCTATGCATCCTCTCTGGATTGATGCTCTCCAACGCCCTGAACATCTTGTCAATGCTCTCTACTGCAAGCAAGCTTACCTGGCGAACACTACCCGCATGAGCATCACCAACCAGCCCATAGTCCTCTCTAAGCATTGCCTGATTCACAGGTCTCTTTATGCTTCCCCTACCTTCACCTATACAAACTGCAACTATTTCAGCCATTTGACCATCCACTTAATTACACTCGCTCCTCAGCGACATAAACGCCACTTTTGCCACCACTTTTGCTCGCCAGGTGAATTTCTTCTATTACCATCCCTTTATCTACGCCCTTGCACATATCATAAATATTTAAGGCGCTGGCAGCTACTGCAACCAGGGCCTCCATCTCAAAACCAGTCTTCCCAACCCCCTTAGCAATCGCAGTAATGCCGATAGAGCTATCACTATCAGAAAGATCGAAATCCACGGTAACATTGGTAAGCATTACCGGATGGCATAAAGGAATGAGATGTGGCGTTTCTTTCGCCGCCATAATTCCAGCAGCTTGCGAGAGAGCCAGAACATCTCCTTTTATAACTTCACCATGGAGAATAAGCTCCCTTGTCTCAGCTCTCATGCTTATTTTACCTTTCGCCATAGCAATGCGCTCCGTTTCATCTTTTGGAGTGACATCTATCATACGAATTTGTCTTCCTGTCATACCTAACCTCCTATACAAGACATATGTGCTTTGAGAGAGCCACTCTCAAGCAAAGGGTGGCTTTCTGGCTTGAAAGCAACTGCACGCAATATCAATTGTGTCACTTCCTGTACAGAAGCACCATTCCGCAACGGACCTCTCAAGTCAACTCCTTCATCAGAGAGAAGACAGGACCGGATCTGTCCGTCCGAAGTGAGCCGCATCCGGTTACAGAAAAGACAAATCGGCTTGCTCACGGGCGCGATAAATCCAACGGTGCCTGTAGCTCCAAGCAAACGGTAATATTCCGCCGGCCCATTGCCATTCAGTGAGCATGGCTCCAGAGCTCCCTGCAATTCAATTCGTTGTTGCAATTCTCCAGCCGGCACATATTCCGCTGCACTGGTAAAAGGCATCAGCTCAATAAAGCGAACATGCCATCCTTTATATGTTTGCCTGGCAAGATCTATTACCTCATCATCATTTATACCTTTCATAACCACCACATTTATCTTGGGGGAAAGTCCCACATCGTGAGCTGCTTCAATACCATCAAGAACATCTTGTAATTCCCCCCTGCGAGTTATATAACGATACCTGTCAGCTCTAAGCGTATCCAGACTAATATTCACCCTCTGCAAACCAGCTTGTTTGAGTTCAAGAGCATACTTTTTCAGAAGAGTCCCATTGGTGGTCAGAGAAATTTCCTCAATCCCATCTATTTGTAAAAGCATCCTAACGAAATTCGGCAAACCAGCTCTGACCAGAGGCTCTCCTCCCGTAAGCCTAACCTTGCTGAATCCCATCTGCGATGCTACTTTAACGATCCGGGTCATCTCTTCATACGACAGCACTTCATCGTGCGGTATCCACGGGACACCTTCTTCCGGCATACAATATATGCAACGCAAATTACAGCGGTCAGTAACAGAAATTCTGAGATAATAGATATGGCGTCCAAACGAATCCACAAGTTTCACCTTACCTCCCTAAAGTACAATCTATTCACTATATCACACATTATGTCATGCATTCGATGACACGCACCATGGGATATATCACCCAAAAGGAACGTAAGTTAGAAACGATCCCCATTTTATGCCATTCTTCAACGCGAGAGGTACAAACTCTCCGGTTATACCGATAAGGCCCTTAATCTACCATGCAGTTCTCTGTAGATATTTCTTCAGACAACAAAACACGGGAAAAAACCTTTCTCGCAAAATCATACCACAAAGTTTAAGACGGGGCTAAAATCTATGTTTCGACAGCAGCACAATCACCACCACTACCCCTCAATATCTCTACCGCATGTGGCAAGACGCACTGTATTGATTCCAGACACTCGCGCACTGCCTTAGGACTACCCGGCAAATTTATAATCAGGCATTTCCCCCGCATACCAGCAACGGCGCGACTCAATGCCGCAAAAGGAGTCTTGGCAAAGCTAAAAGATCTCATAGCTTCAGGAAATCCAGGTGCAACCCTATCAATTACATCGAGCGTAGCTTCAGGAGTGACATCCCTGGGACTAAGGCCGGTACCTCCTGTGGTGAAGATAATGTCGATATTCCCTTCATCTACCCACCGCATCAGCTTATCAGCAATGACCTCTCTTTCGTCGGGAACGATATCATAACTTATGTTTGTAGCTCCCATGGCAGAAAGAACTTCGCGAATAACACTACCACTTCCATCCTGGCGCTCTCCACGCCAGCCTTTATCACTAACGGTTAGTATACCCGCGTTGAACGCAATGTTGCTCGTCTCCGGTTGGCCCATTCTCCTATCCCCCCTTGTTTCTTATCGAAATATCAAGATCTCTTACCGCATCCACATCCTTCAACGTGGCGACCATAGCTACCAGGACTTCTGCGATGATATCTTTAACAAAAGATTTTATGAAAACCTGTTTTCCATTGATAAAAAGTGACGTATTGCACTCTGCGCGAGGAATCATATCCTTTTCGATAAAATCCACTACCCTCTCTATATCATTCAAGGGAAACTGCGGCACCTCTACATTCATGGGTTCATCGCTGAGTATGGCAGAAAGTGTTTCCACTGGACATACCAATTCTACGCCCTGTTCTTTCCGATGCACCTCGATCTTGGGAGCCCTCCCCCTCTTGAATCCTTCAAACAAGACGATATCAAATCGCCCCCCAACCAGGCGCATGATTTCATCGATATTATAATCGTGATCTGTGACTTCCATAAAAGCCAGCCTCTCAGGTGAACTGGCAAGTACAACATTACTCCCTGCCTGAGCAAATTTCCAGCTATCTTTTCCCTGGATATCAACTGCTATCTTTTCGGGGGCATGCTTAACCGCAGCAACTTTGTATCCCCGCTTCCGGAATTCTTGAATTAGCTGTACCATAACAGTTGTTTTGCCCGATCCCGACTTCCCAACAATGCAAACTGCCAAGCTCATCTTAACTTTTCCTCCTTCACTATCCAATCTTCGCTCCAATTCAGCATCTGAACTATTACTCTATCACCTTCCCTCACACCAGCTGTATTTTCAGGAATTATCGCCAGCCCATTAGCCCACACCATGGAAGTCAATATACCTGATCCCTGCGGTCCAGTTAAGCGAGCATGATATTCTCCTCCCCTTTTAGTTACTATCACTCTGGTATAGATGCGACGGCCATCGGTATTTCTAACATCCTCATCTATAATAACCTCAATCGAGGGCTTATCAAAAACACTCTTGCCCATCATTTTCAAAATAGCGGGGCGCGCGAACTGCTCAAAAGCAACCATGGTACTCACTGGATTGCCAGGCAAACCCAGATGCGGTAATTTCCCATTTCCCGAGGTGATCATGCCAAAGGCAGAAGGTTTTCCCGGTTTCATGCAAATCGTCCACAAAGAAATCTCCCCCCGATTCGTCAGTACCTCTTTTACCACATCATAGTTTCCCAGTGATACTCCCCCGGAAGTAATGAGCATATCCGAAAACAACCCCTGATCTATCTTCTCATTCAACGCCTCAACGGAATCTCCCCCAACGCCCAGAATCAGAGGGATCCCCCCGTATCGCAGAACTTCCGCTGCAATGGTATATGTATTGCTATTGTGGATCTTCCCTGCCGTTAAAGATTGATCAACCTCCACCAACTCATCACCCGTAGCCAATATAGAAACAACAGGTCGACGGATAACCATAGCTGAGCTGTACCCCAGAGACGCAAGTACCCCTATCTCAGCCGGCCTCAATACAGTTCCGTTTGCCAGTACCCTAACTCCTTCCTGAATATCTTCCCCTCGAAACCTCACATTTGTTCCAGATCGCACTTCACTCAATATACCTATTCTCGAAAGCTCTCCCAGAGGCAAGCGGTGTTCTTTTTCATCAGTATCCTCAAATGGGACCACCGCATTAGCTCCTTTTGGCAGAGGCGCCCCTGTCATAATGCGAATGCACGTTCCTGCATTAATCTCTTTGTACGCTCCGCAACCCGCAGCAATCTCATCCACGACGGGCAGCACTACAGGAGAGGTTTCGCTTGCCCCAAGCGTATCCTCTGCCCTAACAGCATACCCATCCATAGCAGCATTATCTAAAGGAGGAATGCTCACTCCAGAATAGACGTCTTCAGCCAGAACTTGTTCCAGACAATCTAAAATGGGCTTTTCTTCTGGGTCCAAAACTTCAATTAAACCCAAAATTTTCTCTACAGCTTCTTCAACGGAAATCATTAACTTCACATAATTTCGCAGCATCAGTCTCTCACGAAACTACGCCACTCACTCCACAGATATTATAAGCCAATTTAACCAACCTTACCTAACCCTGGTCTCTGCTTCTATAATATTGGCCCTGGCCAGATCTTCAGGACAATTTACATTGAAAAGACTCAAAAATCCGGGATCGTAAATGTAGCATTCTTCTTGATCTACATATCTAACATTTACAGTGCTAAGGAAACGAGTAACTCCTAACCAGCCTCTCTCCAACCGCATCTTCATACTGCTCAGGCAACTCTTAGAATACACCGCCTGAAGAGGTTGTACCTTATCCACTCGGGGAACCACAACATCAAAACCAGGTGAAATTTCAACCATGTGATGAAGAAAGCCAACATTCAGAAAGGGGAAATCACAGGCAACAACGATGCTATAAGGAGAATCAGCAGCAACCAGACCAGTATAAATTCCTCCCAGAGGCCCAAGATTCGGATAAAGATCATCAATATAGCGCACATCGGCATTCAACTTCCAGCTAACATCGCTCAAAGATCCTACCACCAGAATCGAATTGCTCAGCAATCTCAAACTATCAACTACCCTGTTAAGCAGAGTTTCCCCTCCAACAAGCTGAAAGACCTTCTTGCCACCTATACGGGCCCCCTTCCCCCCCACCAGCACAATTGATGTCAACATTGCAAGTACTATTTGCCTCCAAAAATATCCCCTTTATTCCCAATCATCCTGAAAGATCGCCACAAGCACTGGCAGTTTACCATTACAATTGCAACACCATCAAATGTTGTTCTGTGCCCAGCAATATCTTTAACCCAATGCTGTACCCGTTTACCCCTTGCCCGGGAGCAATAACCACGGCTGCCCAACTAAAACGGGGTGCATCCCAAAAAACACAACTTGTTGACACAAATATAATTATTCAGATATAATGCGCAAGCTGTGTACTACAAAGAGTTTTTGCTCAAGCCCTCAGGGAAGAAAAAAGAAGCCACTTTACGATTTGCCAGAGAATCAGGAGGCAATGCAAGTGACATTTTTCATCTCAATTCCTAATTTCGAAGAACTGTTAAGTAAATGGGCACAGGAGAAGCCCATTTATGTGACAAAGTCTATCGCTGGTTATTCTCACTACCAGAAATACACGCTGGGGAATCAAGATCCTATCGTATATGATGGAATCAGGGCCGTTGAGCCCATTAAGTCGTTTTTCTTTAAAGCCAGTGAATGTGTAGCAAAATATCCTTCAATCTCTCCTTCAGAAACTGGAGAAGAACAGGGCAATTTCATAATTGTTGGAGCAAAATCATGTGACCTAAAAGCCATAGAAAGCATGGATAACGCCCTTGCAAAAGGAGCTATCAAAGAGCCATTTTATGTAGAAGCCAGGGGAAACGCTACCATCATCAGTTCTGATTGCTCCTCACCATCTCAAAGTTGCTTCTGCACCACGCTGGGACTAAATCCTTACCCTGAGGAAGGCTTCGATATCAACCTTTCCAGAATACCCGGAGGCCTCATCATAGAAACTGGTTCAGAGAAAGGAGAGAAACTCATATCTGCAAACAAAGACCTCTTTATGGAGGCGTCACCATATCACATTGAGAAAAGAGACAAACAAAGAAGAGAGACTTCCACCAAAGTAAAGGAACAAAATGAAAGGTTTGAAGTAAAAGAATCATTCAGAGAAATAATAATGGAAAGTGGAAAATCCTCCGTGTGGAGCAAGTACGCAGGTAGGTGCCTAGAATGCGCAGCTTGCCTCAGCGTATGTCCCACCTGTCATTGCTTTTTGCTCTATGACCAGAAAGAAAATGGCCATTCCGAAAGAGTTAGAATCTGGGATTTCTGCTATTACCGCGGCTTCGCACGAGTTGGCGGTGGATCCAACGCACGCCCCACGATGAATGATAGATTCAAAAATAAATACATTAAGAAATTTGATTTTTGCCCTGCTAACTTTGGCATTTATGCCTGCAGTGGTTGTGGCAGATGCATTGATTCTTGTATGGCAAACATAGACATGCGCCAGGTACTCAAGGAGTTGAATGATGAGAGTTAGCCACATCGGATTATTGTGCGACAAAAAGTGAGGTGATGGAATGGTAGTAGATATAGCAAGGCTAAAAGAGGTACCGGTATTCGAAAATTTGCATACAACAGAGATTGATGAAATATGCAAAGTATGTGAACCACGGAGATTCGAGGAGGGAGCCACAATCTTTAACGAAGGCGATGAAGGCAAGGAAATATATATCGTCGATGTTGGCGTGGTAAATGGATTCCTTTACACCAGCTCTGGCGAACCTGTAGTGATCGGCGTCAGAACTCGAAACTCTCTTTTCGGTTGGTCTCCCCTAACATCACCTGGCTGCTACATCACATCCACCAAAGCCCAAACTGAGGTCAACTTATTCGCTATAAAGATTCCACATCTGCTGGAGCTTTTCAAGTCATATCCACCCATACGCGAGAACTTTGAAAGCCGCACCGTCACCATCGACAGATTGAGGAAGATCGATATATTTGAAGGATTAAGCAAAGAAGAACTTGCCCAATTGAGCCTCGCCTGTGAACGAAGGACCTACAATGCGGGGGATACAATTTTCAAGAAAGGTGACCACGGGACGGAACTTTTCGTGGTAGACAATGGCATGGTACAGATTTCCATTGAACCCATACCAAATCGCCCCATGGTAATTGCCACCAGAAAAAGCAATCAGCTATTCAGCTGGTCCGCGATGGTCCCCCCTCATCGCTATACGGCCACTGCCAAGGCTCTGGAGAACACAAGTGTCATTGTCGCTCAGGGCAACGACCTGAGACAGATATGCAAGGTACACCCCTTCATATGCAACGAGATTTATGAAAAATGCATCCGCATGCTCGACGCCCAGCTGAAAAACACCTCGCAGGCTCTCATGCAATGTTATTACGATTCCCAATCATGTCAATAACTATGATGAACAATGATCTTAAAGTTGGAGGAAATTGGAGCTGTAGCCACATATGCGCTGCAGAACAAAGTTGTGCAGTTTGCAGTTGAAAAGGACAATAACGTGCCCATTTAATCATGATCAAGAATAGGAACTAATAAGTAAATGAATAATCCTTACCAGCCGATTGAAGCAGTAATCGAGGACGTCATCACAGAGAATCCGGTGATAAAAACGCTCATATTGCAACCAGATGAGACAATAGAGTTCAGGGCAGGACAATTTGTCATGCTCACTGCTCCAGGGGCAGGAGAAGCACCTTTTACGCCTTCATCATCGTGTTTTGAAACGGAGAAAATGGAGATAACCATCCAGAGGCAACCCAAGGGGAAAGTTACTTCCGCGTTGCACAACATGAGACCAGGAGAAAAGGTCGGGATTCGCGGCCCATTTGGATGCGGATACCCCACGGACAAATTCAAAGGCAACGAAGTATATGTGGTTGGAGGTGGAGTGGGAATGGCTCCGATGCGCGCATTGATGCTGGCGCTGCTGCATGAAGCCGATCAGTACAAGAACATCATCCTGCGCTATGGAGCAAGAGAACCATCGCTTCGAATATACAAGGCCCTCTGCAAGTCGTGGGAGACAGATCCCAGGGTAAATGCTATTTATACCGTAGATGTTG
>JAGYOV010000139.1 GCA_018399375.1 Dehalococcoidia bacterium | reverse complement strand
TTAAATCCTTAAAGGTACTTTCTGGCGTCATGAGACTCTTATCGATATGAACGATGCCAGCTACGATTTCCTTTACTTCCTCTGCAATAGACATACAATTTCCTCCTTCATCATATTATATTGGTTGTATTGAGTGTTTTTAATCCAACATTATTCTCACGCGACCTTCATTAACCTACAAAGCGCCTTCAGCTTTGAACTGAAGCAATTTGGATCTCAAAGCACTGACCACATCAGCCTCAAAAGCATTCTTCGCCCCTAAAATGGCATGTAAGATCTCAGGAGCTTTGCAGCTACCATGCGCCACCCGCGCAATGCCATCAACTCCCCACAAAATGCCACCGCCGGCTTCTTCGCCCTCATAAGATATCCTCTCTATAGGGAATAGCCTGTCAAAGATATCGCCAGCCATTGACCGCAATGGAGGACACCATTTCAACTTCCGTTCTATATATACCTTTGCATGTGCCCCTATGCCCTCATAGAATTTCAAAATCACGTTGCCAACAAATCCATCGCAGATGATGACGTTGGCGCGGCCACTCAACACCTCTCCTCCTTCGATGTTGCCGATAAAATTCAGCCCACTGTTCTCCAAAAGCCTATAAGCATCCTTAACGACTTCATTTCCCTTGCCCCTCTCAGCACCGGTGCTCAACAGCCCCACTGAAGGATTGGAAATGTTGAGAAACTTCTCGACAAAAACGCAGCCAGCTGCCGCAAATGCCACAAGGTGATGTGGCTTGCAATCAACGTTAGCACCCAGGTCCATCATCATCACGCCAGGAGCAAAACTGCCAAAAATACCGCCGATGGCAGGGCGATCCATCCCCTCTATCATTCCAATGTAATGCATGGCACTCACTCCCGTAGCGCCACTATTGCCCGCACCAACCAGGACATCTGCTTCGCCCGATTTTACCAGCCGGGCTGCCACAGCTATAGATGCATCCCGCCGGCCACGGATAACTAGAGAGGGAGGCTCACCTTCCTTGATGACTTCCTTTGCGTCAACACAGTGAATGGGCAAAGAACGATAATCATCGTACTTGCTCAGCTCTTCCTCCAGTACGCTCAAAGGGCCTGTTAAAATAACTTCAATGTCACCTCTGCGCGCCGCCAGGACTGCCCCTCGAACCGTCTCTCCAGGAGCAAAATCTCCCCCCATGGCATCAAGAGCCACTCTTATTCTATTACTATGAGGCACGATCTCACCTTTCACTTATCATCTTGACAGTGGCTTCTCCCGCAACTACAGTCTCTCCTTTCTGATTACAACAACTGAGGCTACAAGTTACATATGATACACCATCCCTTTCTTCAATAGAATCAACTTTACCTGTAACGGTAACTTCATCTCCCGGGCGCGCGGGGGCCTTGAAGCGCATAGAAAGCTTACCGCCAGAAGACCAGTCCCGGCCAAAAGCCCGCGACATTATCTCCGAGATGTAAGAGAGGACAAGCATGCCATGGGCAACGGTACCACCGAGTGCCGTACGCGCAGCAAAAGACTCGTCCACGTGAATGGGGTTGAAATCCCCTGAAGCCTCAGCATAGAGGTTTATTTTATCCTGGGTAATATTCCTTACCACGGGAGAAAGTATTTTACCCAGGCATATCTCTTTACTCATCTATTACATCTCAACTCTAAGGTGGCAATATTACAGTTGCCTTGCCCAACTGCACCGTATCTCCATCCTCCCCCAGGACATCCATTTCCAGCACCATCATCTTCATCTGGCTACGAGATACTTTGCGCACCACCCGCGAACGACATTTCACTTCACTCCCTACAGCAACTGGCTTGAAGAACTCCAGCTCCTGAGAAGCATGTATAGCCCCCGAGGGGAGGGAGATGACATCCATCATGGCCTTCATGGCATATGCCGCTATAGCCAGCGGAGGCACAAAGCCATCGCCTTCGCTCTCCACCACCTCCAGGTATCGAGAAACAAGAGCAGCATCCAGAACATAGCTAGCAACGGGAAATTCATATCCAGAGCTCAACTCTGAGAAAGTTATACCAGCATCTTCTCTCTTTTCTTCAGACATAAGTTATCTTCCAGATGGCCAGCCAAACACTACATCGCTATACAAGGCACAAACATAAAAGATATAATTAACACCAACTCATAGCAGTTGTCAACATTTCGAAGTTTATTATAGCAAGTTCATGAGCAAAGGTTGCATATTATTCTCAAGAAAGCTCTTATTCCCATGGACATTTATAGTTTGCTGAGAGAAAATCTAGGCGAAGCCGTTAGCAGAAACAAATCCAGTGCCATACTCCTGTCAGGAGGAATCGATACCAGTATCCTGGCCCTGCTGGCAAAGCCAGAGAAAGCTTTCACAGTGGCATTGGATACTTTCTCCGCACCTGACATCAGTTACGCAGAAAAAGTATCCTCTCTGCTCAAAATGGAGCACCACATCAGGAAATTTAGCGTGGAAGAAGCCCTCCGTGTTCTTCCAGAAGTAATACGCATATTGAAAACATTTGACCTTGCACTCCCTAACGATCTATCCATATACTTCGCTCTCAGTACGGCAGCAGAAAATGATGTTCACTCCGTGATAACAGGCGATGGAAGCGATGAACTCTTTGCCGGTTACTCCTACATGGCCAACCTCTCTCCTCCGGAATTAAAAAGATACCAGAGGGAA
>JAGYOV010000138.1 GCA_018399375.1 Dehalococcoidia bacterium | reverse complement strand
GTAAGGTATTCCAGCACCCGACTGACAGTTTGTTTTGCCCTGTCTGCGCCACTATTTTCAATTTCGGGGTGAGCGCTTCTCAATCTTAGAGCTATAATGTCAGCTCCATAATCCGACGCTTTCTTGGCCCATTGTGCAGGATCTTTAACCGCGTCGCCCCAGCATGTAAGCAGATCGCTGGGCCAATCGGGTTCCATATCCTGAATTTCAATGGCCAGCACTGGTCGGTAAGGGAAAGAGCCCTCAAAGTGTAAAAATGGCAGGGTATTCTCGCCTCCAATAATGACTTCTTTACGCCCGTTACCTCCGATTCTGACCTCGGTGGCCTTGCCAGCCCATTTTTCCAAAGGAGTTTGTACTGGTGTCATAATATCTTTACCTCTCCGGCGCGGGTATAATAGAATTCTACTCTGGTTATTTTCACAACAACGGTTCCATGCTCAAGGCAGGATGTTGCTTCTCCTCCAGAAATGCGAGCAGCTCTTCTACTGAAGTAACGATAGTGCCATCAGCAATTTTATTGAGCAATTCCGGCATACCTTTCTTCCGGCATATTTCTTCCAGTTTCTCATGCATTTCATCCTTGAGGCCTTTTGACATCCAGACTATTCTGCTGATACCCCCTTCTGCAGATATGAATTTAGGGCTGGTAAGATAGTCCTTACCAATGCCCATCATGCCCGGCGTTTGATGGCCTCCCCCGATAATTCCCATCAGGGTCGAGAAGGTCATTCCGGTTGGTGTCATGCCGTAGTCATCTCGAGAGACCACCATGAAGCCGTTGGCTTCAGGTACGATTGACACGATGCACTCACAGCAGCCGCAGGTAGTAGTGGGTGCCTCCATGATGGAGTAAAGGGTGAAGCGTTCTACATTCATTCCCGAATGCTGGTAGACAAAGCTGTTAACTCCTTCCCATTCGCCTTTGATGGGATCGAGCACGGCCATTTTGTCCACCGGTTGGTTGGCCCCCATTGGTTTTATTTCATGGGCAGCCCGGCAGTCGAACCAGTTATAGGCGCCACATAGCCCACCGCGCTCGGGGCTGATGATGCAGACGTGCGGAGGCGCAAAAGATTGACACAAGGTGCAACTGTAGAAAGTGTCCACTTTTTCATCCACGAGACCAGCAACGCGCTCGTTGCGGTCCCTGTATACTTTGCGAGCTTCTTCCTGCAGTTCTTTGACCCTGTCCATTTCTGTATATAAATTTACCTGTACTTTATCTACCAGGGTACCGAACTCTTCGTGAAGCCGAGTATGTAAAATCTGGCCCAGATGATTGAGATTGAAGCCTTGGGCAAAGGCGCCCTTGCTAACACGGATCCAGGTAATATCTCTTTGTCCCTGATGCTGTATACCTTCGGCGCCATTCAGAAAGTGATGTATTTGCCTTTCCATGATTGGTTCAAAGTCTTTCTCCATTTTCTCGCCGGCGACCTCTACAACGATGCCCAGTGGTACATTGCTACCAGCTTCGAATGTGAACGGATCGAGCCCGGATGCGTTGATGCGGCCATCTTGAATCTGCTCCGGGCCTTGCATGGTGAGCCATTCAAAGCATGTGCCCCCCTTACCACCAAATTCTATCTGCATTTCTGGACGACGCACTACCTCTCCCTCGAATGCCGGGCCGTATGGAACGGGAAGAGATAGCTTGCTAACTTTTGTTTTGATTCCCCTGGCCTTGGTTCCTTGCTGTACCAGGTAAACTGCTCTTTCGCTATCGTCTGAACCGGGGATATCGTTGAATGGTAGAGAAATTATTTGCTCTTTTCCTGTTATGTTCATGGACGGTATACCTGGAATGATGCTATCGGTGATGAGCGGAAAGCCATATGTCAATGCTCCCGCTGCAATGGCGTATTTCTGGCCATCGAGTTCGCCCAGGGCCAGAACGAATACGGGAGCGCGTTGACTCGTCCATTGTAATAACCGCTCAACTTCTCCTCCTCCAATTCCTCCAAAGCTAAAAGCAAGTCTGCTGGCATAACCCAGAGCATATACCACGGACTCAGTATCAGAGCCTAGAGGAACTGCCAGCGAGGAATAGCCCAGGTCGATGCCTTCTTGCAGCAGCTGTTCTGTCATCGTGCGGCCATTTACGTTGCCGCACAGCAATGTTAGTAGCCCTCTGGACTGCAATGCGCGCACGATCTTTGCTGCAACTATGTCGTCCTTGGCACACCCGATAATAGTTGCTACTCCCGAGATAGTGCCATCGGCTAGCCCTACTCCCCAGGCGCGCAGTTGCACATCGTCAATAGGGCCATTGAAAGAGTAGCCGTGGTATATTTCTGGCTGTTCGTGGCTGGCAAACCGAGCTCCCATGATGGATTCTGCTGCTATCAATGAGGAGATACCTGCTTTGCGTACGGCGCTTTCTTCCTCTCTGGAGTCCAGGAGATCGCGAGCATATCCAATGGCCTCAGAGAGATCACTCAGTTTCTCTATCTGCTGACCGGTGAAGCCATAGATGATGGGCAGGTAATAAGCAGTATCGGGAAATGCTACTGGAGTATCAGCTCCCCGTGTACTGATTGATGCTGTGACTACATCGTTTGCATGGTTGATGAGAGAAGTAGCGCCTTCAATAGCTGAATCTATAATAAATTGTGACATCTATAATACTTCTCCTGCTGGCTAATTGGTCCCGTAGCCAGCTTTTGCCA
>JAGYOV010000137.1 GCA_018399375.1 Dehalococcoidia bacterium | reverse complement strand
CACGGATCCCACGGAGAGGACCTGCCCCTTACGGCTCCTATCCCTATAAATGGTGATTCCCTTTAGCCCTTCATGATATGCCATCATATATACCTGTCTAACATCTTCAGGAGTAGCTTCATGAGGAAAATTTACAGTCTTGGATACAGCGCTATCGGTATACTTCTGAAATGCCGCCTGTATCTTGACATGCCATTCTGGAGATATATCATGTGCAGAGACAAAGACTCTCTTAACTTCTTCAGGGATATCATCAACATCCGCCACCTTTTCCCCTTCCGCCAATTCCTTCATCAGATCCGTAGAATAAAATCCCTGCTTCTTAGCTATCGCCTCAAAGTAAGGATTAACCTCTACAAATTCTTCGCCTGCCAGAATATGACGCACATAGCTCAAGGCATATAGTGGTTCTATTCCACTGGAACAATTGGCAATTATGCTCAAACTGCCGGTAGGAGCAATGGTTGTTCTAGAAGCGTTACGAAATTTATGGCCGCCATCAACATCATAAACACTGCCCTTAAAAGCAGAAAACTCTCCTCTCTGCTCAGCTAACGATATAGAGGTTTTATCTGCCTCTTCAGATATGAACTGCATAACCTGCTCGGCTGTTTCGATAGCAGCGTCGCTGTTATAAGGAATGTTAAGCTGGATCAGCATATCAGCAAATCCCATTACGCCCAATCCGATCTTCCGTGTAGCCCGTGTCTTCTCCGTTATCTCGGGCAAAGGAAACTGATTTACATCTATGACATCATCGAGAAATCGTACTGCCATGCTAACTATGGTGGCTAGCCTATCATAATCGATTCGCGCTCTCCCATCACCATGGGGAATCACCATTTTCGCCAGATTTACAGAGCCAAGGTTACATGATTCATAAGGCAGCAATGGTTGTTCTCCACATGGATTGGTGCTCTCAATTTGGCCCAAGTTCGGAGTAGGGTTATACTGATTAATTCGATCGATAAATACGATGCCAGGATCGCCCGTTCCCCAGGCGTTACTAACTATTTTGTCGAAAACATCCTCGGCGTTGAGTCTATCTACTACCTCTCCAGTCCGCGGATTTGTTAGGTTATACTCTGTGCCCTTCTCCACCGCCTGCATGAACTCGTTGGTAACTGCAACTGACAGGTTGAAATTAGTCAGATTCTGTAAGTTTTCCTTAGCCGTGATGAACTTCAAGATATCGGGATGCTCAACGTTAAGTATGGCCATATTGGCTCCACGACGCATACCTCCCTGCTTGATAACATCAGTAGTGATATCCAGAACCCTCATAAAGGAAACGGGGCCACTTGCTATACCTCCTGTAGAGCCAACTCTATCCCTTTCAGGCCGCAGCCGCGAAAATGAGAAACCCGTACCACCACCACTCTTATGAATCAGAGCAGTGGACTTGACAGCATCAAAAATTGACTCCATGGAATCGCCAATTGGAATGACGAAGCACGCCGACAACTGCCCCAACTCGCGCCCCGCGTTCATCAGAGTCGGTGAGTTAGGCAGGAACTCAAGGCTTGCCATTATCTGATAGAACGTATCTTCCCAAAAGGAAACATCTGCATGAGAATCATAAAGTTTCTCTGCCGAGGCAATATGCCGGGACACACGTCGAAATAGATCTTCCGGCGTCTCTATAACTTTCCCTTCAGAGTCCTTTTCCAGATACCGCCTCTCTAGCAATCTCAGAGCATTATCACTCAGCGAGACTCCCGAAATAACCTTGCTCTTTGCCTGCGACAAATGCTCATCAATTACATAAATGCCCTCCATTGTATCCCTAATTTGTGGAGAAGAAATGAAAGACTTAAATCGAGGCGACACGAACTCTTCCATTCCGGGCAGAATTTGCTCTGTCCCCAAACGTTGACTCAGTTGCTCGGTGAAATTCTCCAGAAAAGTCCTATCGCTAACTCCCAGAGATTCAGCAGCAGCGAAAACAGCTTTTGCCACGCTGTCCTTGCGAATATTCCCACTTTTCTTTCCTGTTTTCGATATCATCTGTTACAGAACCTCCTCCAGAGATTCGCGCTAATCAGGGAGACAATGGCAATGGATATTTTATCAAGCTACTAGCCAAACCGGGAGCCAAAATGGCATCAATCCATTTCATCTCCCCTATAACTCCAAACTTTCGATAAAATACCAGCGGAACAAACATACAACTATTAAGACTGCACCAGCCTCAACAACTCCTTAATACGGATAACTGAGGAACTCTCTCCACTTACATAGATCCTCGACGCCATATCATCTATCAGCTTATCGACCGAGCTTGTATGCGAAAAAATTTTCTCATAAATCTCACGAATGCCAGAGAAGAGCTTACCACTACCACCCTCAGGCCCTTTCTTAACCACGAAAAAACTCCAATGATGGAGGCACCCACGAATAGCAAATGCAACGCCAACCCCGTGCTTCCTCATCCTCCCTCACGCACTTCCCCATAGCCCACGAACATAACACTCCTGACGCAAATTCTCCCCAACGCGGACACTTCACCTCTGCACCACACACAAATTGTATTGTGGAGAAATTGTAACATCAAATATAGCAAAAGACAATCAAAGCTATCCCGGAAAGCAAAGGAAATGCTATCCCTGCTGCAACATTCACCGATATATCGCCTATGGCGTTCTCACAGGGAGAGACCAGATACAAGACTTCAAAAC
>JAGYOV010000136.1 GCA_018399375.1 Dehalococcoidia bacterium | reverse complement strand
TGCGCGTCAATATCGGTCCAAAATAAAAAGCCGCTTTCGCCGAATAGCATTTCATGGCGCTGTCGAGGACATGCGTTCGCGCCAACGTACTAGGCAAAGGCGGCGTCTCAGAGGCAATAAGCAGGGCCAACCAGCTGATATCCGAAGAATCACGCTCCGGCATGTTTGTAACCCTGTTCTATGCCGTCCTGGACACAGAAAAAAGGCATCTGAGATACGTCAACGCGGGCCACAATCCTCCCTTGCTTATCACGAACAAGACATCGAAAGCCACCCTGCTAAAAGCTAAGGGTATTGCCCTGGGAGTTATGGATGGAGTAGAGTTCGAAGAAAAGGAGGTGGATCTGGAAGACAACGATGTTCTGGTATTTTATACTGATGGAGTAACCGAAGCAATCAATGCGAACGAAGAGCAATTTGGAGAGGAGAGATTGCTCGAGACGATACAGAAAAATATCTCGCTAACTGCACAGGAGCTGGTCGATTGCCTGAAGGATGAGGTGCACAGCTTCGCCCAGGGACAGCCACCTTTCGATGACTTCACCCTGGTAGCAGTAAGAACCACCGGGAAAAATAATGGTGGAAAACAATAGCTTAGAGCTTACGCTCGATGCCACGGAAGAAAACCTCGAGGCAATAGCCAACTTCATCGTAACCTCAATGAAAAAGCTCGGCATATCCAGCAATATATACGAAGTACAGACAGCAGTGGACGAGGCCTGCACCAACATCGTTAAGTATGCTTATCACGGCAGTAAAGGGACTATATTCCTTTCATGTAATCTGAGAGATAAGGATTTCACCGTAGTTATTCGAGACAGAGGAAAGCCATTCGATCCCACATCTGTCCCCCTCCCCGACGTGAGCTCGGGGGTGGAAGAGCGAAAGATCGGAGGGCTGGGAATATATTTGATGAGAAAGTTAATGGATGAAGTATCATATGACTTTGATGCCTCGCTAGGGAATACCCTGACAATGAAGAAGAGAGTGACTACTATCTGAGTGCATCGAAGAGAAACAAGCACAATGAACAATTGCCAGGAGAATATTCATTGAACGAGAACGAAGAGGGGCTAGGCCAGAGCCACTCCATCGAGATGGAGAGCGATGCGGAGTACCAGCGCCAGCTGACAACATTCATCAACTGCTCCACGGAGAAGGGAATCGAGCTCGTCAAGATTGGAGAGGTCTTTTCCGAGCTCCATCACCGAAGATCCTTCCTGGACATCGGCGCTGGCGGCGGCGATCTGACCATACCCATATCGCAGTCATTTGAAAAAACGACCATCGTCGAGCCCAACGAAAAGCAGGTAAGTTTCTTCCACCGCAGGTACCCCAATTTCACGGTTTACAATAATTTCTGGGAAGACATCGACCTGGGGCCAGAGCGCTATGATTTTATTCTTTGCTCCCACATACTTTACTACATCCAGGAAGGCCGCTGGGCCAGCATCATCGATAAAATGTACGCCCACCTTGAGAGCAACGGTCGCATCGCCATAGTTCTCCAATCGCCCATCGGAGAGGTGGCCACTTTCTTCAACCAGTTCACCAGCTACGACGTTAACGTTCTTGAGCTATGGAGAGAATTGATACGCCGCTATGGAGATAGCGAAATAGATGTAAGATACTTCATGAACGAAATATGGACAGACAACCTGGAAGATATGGTCACCATCGGTCTATTTCTCCTGATAGATGCGCATTTCAAGAAGTTCGCCAAGCAGATGAGCGATTACTTCGAAGCTCATCATAAAACGGATACCGGCTACCGGTTGATGCAGGATGAAATACTCCTGACGGTAAAGAAATCCTGAGCAATATCGAGCTCCACCAGGCCAGAGGAGAAAACATGCCAAACGAATTAGAGATCTATCTCAGAGCATCCGAGATAGTCGATGCCGACAACGAAGCCATCAAGGATATCGTCAGGAAAACGACTGAGGGATGCACCTCAGATGAAGAAAAAACCATCCGTCTCTTCTACTTCGTGCGCGATTCCATCAAGTATAACGTTTACATGATCTCAACCCACGCCGATGACTTCAAGGCCAGCACGACACTGGCAAGGAAAAAAGGATATTGCGTTCAGAAAGCGGTCCTGCTGGCAGCCCTGGGAAGGGCAGCCAGCATACCCTCAAGGCTCGTCTTCGCCAAAATAAGAAACCATAGAGTGCCCGCACATCTGCTGAAGCGAACGGGATCGAACGTTTTCCCCGGGCACGGATACAACCAGTTCTACCTTCATGGAGAATGGATCAGCGCCACGGCAACTTTCGATAGAGAGCTCTGTGAAAGAATGAATTTCCCCCTGGCAGAATTCGATGGCTGGCACAACACCACCCTACCCGAAAAAGACCTGAAAGGGAAACCCTTCATCGACTACATAGAAGTCTATCCTCCCCGGGCAGATGTACCACTGGAATGGATTGTAGAGAGAGTATCGCTGATGTGGGGCGAAGGTAAAAGGGCCTGGCTCGATAAATAGCGATAAGAAATGGCGAAGGGCCGGCCAGCGGAGTACCCGTCTGCCGCACCTTCGCCAGAGTTGTAAGCTGTTGGCGACCCCGAGGGGATTCGAACCCCTGATCTCCACTGTTTATGCCAAGCATTATCTTTGGAGTACCTGCTCTGTCAATTATTATCGCAATTCTTGCTCTGAATAAGTGGGGGGATTGCCATGCGAAGAAAGAAGTGGGGGTAATCTCTTACTGGTTCAA
>JAGYOV010000135.1 GCA_018399375.1 Dehalococcoidia bacterium | reverse complement strand
ACCGGCAGCCAGCCCAGCAGGCCCTGCACCTACAATAGCCACCTTTTCCTTTTTCTCACTTGACACAGAAACAGGAGGAATCTGCCCCGCTTCCATCTCCCAATCAGCTACATATCTCTTCAGCGCCCTTATGCCCAGTGGGCCATCTATATCGTTCCTCTTGCAGGCTTCCTCACAAGGAGCCGGGCAAACTCGCCCTAATGTTCCTGGCAAACAGACGCCCTGGCGTATCAATTCCAGAGACGCTCCCTGATCTTGATTTCTTATTAGCTCTATATAACCAGGAATATCCAGATGCGCAGGACAGGCCTCCATACAGGGAGCAGTAACCTTTACCTGGTAAAGGGCGGGCGATGCAGCTTTCTTATTCTGGATCAGGTCAAGATATGCCTCTCGATAGTGTTCAATGCTATCAAGTATGGGAACAGGAGCAGTTTGCCCCAAAACGCACTTGGCATTATTCATCATACCTTTACTAACCCACTGCAACAACTCGATATCGCCTTCTCTCCCTTCACCTTTTAACAACCTTCCCAAGACCTCCACGATGACAGCGATCCCGATGCGCCCGACAGAGCACTCGCCACAGGCGAGCTTCTGAATCTCCCTGGCGTAAGCATAAGCCATATCTACTACACTGGCATCCTCATCCATCACCACAAATCCATCCCAGGCCATGAAAGCTTTCACTTTAGAAAGATCACGTTCCACGGGCAAATTCAACTCATCGACTGGAGTGCGAACTCCAGTTCCTAATTTCCTGTTATCGACAACTTTACCTGCCCAACTGCTAAAAATGACTCTATCCATTGGTTACCTTTTTTCGAAGTTCAGCGTACTTGGCTTCAACTTTCTCCTGCATATCTTTCACCATCTCTGGAGTGAGGTGCCTGAACCTCCCCTGAGGCTTCAGATAATCTTCAATGGGACGCAACTGAGGGGGATCGATATTTAAAGTATACTTTCCATTTTCTACTTCATAAAGAGGAAATACTCCCGTCTCTACTGCTAAACGCCCCATTCTAACTCCCAAATCAGAAGGCGTTCTCCAACCTGTAGGGCATACAGAAAGAATGTGAATATATGAAGCCCCCTTTATCTTTTTTGCCTTCTCCACCTTGGCCATAAGGTCAAAGGGATAACTGGGAGAAGCAGTAGCGACATAAGGAACGTTGTGCGCAACTGCAATAGCCGGCATATCCTTTTTCCATGTGCTCTGCCCCATGCTTACCTTTCCTACCGGCTGCGTGGTGGTGGCAGCGCCAAAGGGGGTAGAACTGGAACGCTGAATCCCTGTATTCATATAGGCTTCGTTATCAAAACAAAAGTATATAAAGTCATGCCCTCTCTCCAAAGCGCCCGATAAAGCCTGTACTCCAATATCACTGGTGCCCCCATCACCCGCCATGGCCACCACCTTTGTGCTGGGGGAAACTTTCCCTTTGCGAATCAGCGCTTCTCTACCAGCCACTACTCCTGAAGCCACCGCTGCTGTATTTTCAAACAAGGTATGAATCCAGGGAACCTCCCACGACGTATAAGGGAGCTGTGAGGAAATAATCTCCATGCATCCCGTGGCCATAACCACAATAACATCTTTGCCCAGCGCTTTCATCACCATCCTCACCGCCAGAGCCTCACCACATCCAGAGCACGCACGATGGCCCGGAGCGAGATTCTCCGCTTTATCCAGCAACCGGGGAACATATATAGCCAACGTTTCCATTATCCTCTTACCCCTACCATCTCAACCTCATCTAACTTCCCTTCTTCGGCCCTCTTGCGAGCATTCCATATCATATTCTCAAAATCCTCAGCCGTAACATCTCGTCCTCCCAAACCAGCAATAAAACCAGCAACCTGTGGCTTTTTATCTAGCGGGTACAAAGCTGCCTGGACCTCCGAGCAAACGGGCCCTGGCCCGCCAAAGGAAATAGCGCGATCAAGAACGACTAGCAAATCGGTCTGCGATACCACCTGGCGAAATTCCTCAAATGGGAACGGACGCCACAAGCGCAACCTGATCAGCCCCACTTTCTCTCCCCTATCTCTCAAACTATCAATTGCCTCCATGGCCACTTCGCTGAAGCTACCCATGGTAAGAAGTAGAACATCGGCCCCATCAGCCCTATAGGTCTCCACAGGAGAATAACGCCGCCCAAAAATTTCCTCAAATTCTCGCCAGGCCTGCAAAATTACCTTTTTTGAACTCCTCAAGGCCACGTCCTGAGACTTCTTAGCCTCCATATAAAGATCTGGCGTGGCAAAATCCCCCATGGTCAAAGGTTTGCGCGGATCCAGAACATAAGGGTGCGGCAAATCTGGGAGAAACTTATCCACTTCTACCTGTTCAGGAATTATAACGGGTTCAATAACATGAGAAAGATGGAAACCATCAATATTTATCGCCGTGGCCAGGAGCACCTCAGAATCCTCGGCAATGCGGAAAGCGCACAGAGTTAAATCGAAGGCCTGCTGCCCATTTTCAGCAAATATCTGAATCCAACCGCAATCTCGAGCCGCCATGATATCTGAGTGATCACCCCAGATACTCAGCGGAGACGATAAAGACCGATTACATATAGCCATAACTACAGGCAGCCTCATTGCCGAAGCTACAGGCAATACTTCGTGCATTAGCTCCAGCCCCTGGCCTGCAGTAGCAGTGAAAGTCCTTGCCCCGGCAGCTGCAGCTCCAAGACAGCCGCTCATCGCTGAGTGCTCCGATTCTACCGGGATGTAACTGGCTTTCAAATC
>JAGYOV010000134.1 GCA_018399375.1 Dehalococcoidia bacterium | reverse complement strand
CAGGTTTTCCCTGGTCTTTGCCTGCCCTATGAATTCACTCAACCTCCGGGGGCGAAGCTCAGAGTCCACAGAGCTATCCTGAGCCATGGCTTCTCCCGAAACCACTCTCCTCTCCCCTTTCTGATCCACTTTGGCCTTCCCTTTAATAAAGACACATCCCCATTCCAATCAAAGTATGGCGCTATCAAAGAGAGGGGACCTGTTCAGTAACTCTATGTTCTTCCTCCTCCATGGCATGAGCAGGGACAATTTTCCCCAAGATAACGTTTTCTTTGAGTCCAACAAGCCTGTCCGTCTTGCCTTTAAGCGCGGCGTCAACAAGAACTCGGCCAGTCTCTTGAAAGGAGGCCGCAGCCAACCAGCTATCTTTACTCAGGCTGGCTCTAGTTACTCCCAGTAGTACAGCCTGCGCTGTAGCAGGCTCTCCCCCCTCTGCCAATATCTTGGCATTTACATCTGCATAAACGAACCTGTCCACCATCTCTCCTGGCAACAATTCCGTATCGCCCGGGGAAGTGATTCTGACATAGGCCAGCATTTGCCGGCAAATGACAGCAATATGCTTATCATGTATATTAACACCCTGAGAACGGTACACCTTCTGCACCTCGTCAATTAAATATCGCTGTACCTCTTCCTTCCCCATGATATGCAAAATATCTTGAGGGTTAACAACGCCCTCCGTAATCTTCTGCCCTGCCTTCACCTCACTCCCCGTCTTCACCGTCAAATATATTCCTGCAGGTACCACATATTCCCTGCTATCACTCTCATCATGCTGGATACAGATCTTCTTTATACCAAGCTCACCCCCATCTTCTCTCTCACCGGGCAAAATATCCACCTGCCCGGAAATTCTGGACATCTCTGAAGGCAAGATCTCTTCATCTCCCATAGAATACAAAGGAACGCCAGCGTTGACCCACTGCCCGTCACCTACGAGAAGATTTGCCTCTGCAGGGATTGTGTATTCCTCTACATACGACTCTTTATTACTGACTCTGACGATGGTTTTCCCGTTCTGAATAACTTCTACAGTACCACCAATTTCAGAAATTATAGCATTCCCTTTGGGATTCCTCGCTTCAAAAAGCTCTCCTACACGAGGTAATCCCGTGGTAATATCAAGGCCTACCACTCCTCCAGTGTGAAAAGTACGCAGAGTAAGCTGCGTTCCAGGTTCCCCGATACTCTGTGCCGCAACAATTCCAACTGCTGTGCGCATCTCTACCAGCTTCCTCTTCCCCAAATCCCTGCCATAGCAATACTGGCAAACTCCGATACGGGATCGACAAGTAAGAGGAGATCGCAAATAGACCCTTTCTACCCCCGCCTCGACGATTTGCTTCACCCTCTCCTCGTCAATCTCTTCGTTGCGTTCAGCAATGACCTCTCCTGTAGCAGGGTTAACGATTCTAGACGCTGCCATATATCCCAGGATCCTCTCTGGGAAGGGAGGTAGAGTTTTATCTCTCTGCTCCCTATACATCCAAACTCCTTCTGAGGTACCGCAATCTTGCTCAGACACAATGACATCCTGCGCTACATCTATCAGACGCCGCGTAAGATATCCACTATCCGATGTTCTCAAGGCTGTATCAGCCAGCCCTTTCCTTGCTCCATGAGTTGAAATGAAGTACTCTATGGGATCCAATCCCTCACGGAAACTAGACTTAATGGGGAAATCTATTATCTTGCCCATGGGATCCGTCATCAGTCCTCTCATCCCCACCATCTGGCTGATTTGAGAAATGTTCCCTTTAGCCCCTGATGTAACCATCATGTAAATACCACCGTAAGTGTCCAGAGATTGTTCTACAGCTTCAGTGATTTTATCTGTGGTCTCCATCCATGCTTGGACCGTACCCTCATAGCGTTCATCTTCCGTAATCAATCCGCGCTCAAAGTCATCTCTGATAACATCAACTCTCCTTTCCGCTTCTGTAATTATCTCTCGTTTGCTCGCAGGTTCTTCAAGGTCATTCATTGACATGGAAACCCCGGACTTAGTAGCGAAGGAAAAGCCCAGCTGTTTTAAACTATCCAATACAGCAGCTGTGGTCTCATTGCCCAGCAATCTAATGCTTTCCGACACCAGCAACCTCAGAGTAAACTTGCTTACTGCCTCGTTACAGAAACGCAACTGGGGAGGAAGAGCCTCATTGAATAGAATTCTCCCCACAGAGGTATTTATTCTCTCCCCTCGCTCATCTCTCACCATTACCTCTGCACAAAAGTCTATAGCCCCGAGATCGTAAGCCAGCTTTGCTTCCTCAAAGTTAGCAAACTTCTTTCCTTCTCCCTTAGCTCCCTTTCTAATGCTGGTTAAATAATAGCACCCCAAGACCATATCGAGAGTAGGAGCCATGACAGGCTCCCCGTTGCTTGGCAGTAACACATTATAGATGCTGAGCATGTACTTCCTTGCTTCTTCTACTGCTGCACACGACAATGGCACATGGACCGCCATCTGATCACCATCAAAATCAGCATTAAATCCAGTACAGACCAAGGGGTGCAGCTGAAAAGCATCCCCATCAATCAACACCGGCTCAAAGGCCTGAATGCTCAGGCGATGCAGGGTCGGAGCGCGGTTAAATAACACAGGGCGTTCTTTTATTGCTTCATCAAGTGCATCCCAAACCTCGGGCCTATCTTTTTCTATTTGCCTCTTGGCAATCTTAAGATTGGTAGCAAAACCCTTCATAATAAGCTTGTGGATAACAAACGGTTTGAACAATTCCAGGGCTACATGCCGCGGCAACCCACACTGATGGAGTTTC
>JAGYOV010000133.1 GCA_018399375.1 Dehalococcoidia bacterium | reverse complement strand
GGACATGCTGATGTATACCTGGAAGCGAGTGATGGAAAGGTTCACGGGAGCCTGTTAGCGCCGAAGGGCCTGCAGAGCAAGCTGCCAACGCTCTTTGATGAGTTCTACATGACCAGAACAATAAAGACAACAAAGGGCATTGAGTATGAAGTGCTCGTGAACAACGATGGCAAGTATGAGGCCCGAACGCGCCTAGGACGCTGGGCCTTTGAATCAGTAGAAGAACCAAATCTAACAAGCCTCATTGAAAGGGGAAAGAAAAATGACTGAAAACAGCACAATCGTACAAATTGACTGGGATGACATGCAGGAACCACAGCCGGTTGAGCCTGGGCAGTATGTCTGCACGGTTGAGGATATCGCTGTCAAGAACTCAAAGAAAGGCAACAATTACGTCAACGCTCGCTTGAGCATCCAGAGTGATGAGCCTACCAGCTCCGTGTGGCACATGATGATGCTGCCGAACGGTGAGGATGCTGAAAAGGATAACATGTGGAAGCTGCAGCTTTCTCATTTCCTGGAAGCGTGTGGCATGAGCCTTTCGCCGGAGCTTGACCTCCAGGAGTGCATCGGAGCGGAGATCTGGTGCGCCCTCGACCTGGAAGAGGATGATGAGTATGGAGAGCGAAATCGTGTGAAGCGGGTTCTGAAAGCCGCTAGCTAGTCAATCTTAGGTGCGCCTGTAGCTCAACAGGATAGAGCAACGGCCTTCTAAGCCGTAGGCTGTGGGTTCGAGTCCCACCAGGCACACCATTCTTAACACCTAGGAAGAGAATAAAACAGAAAGGACAGAGAGATGCTAGAATATCTGGAAGATGGAAAAGAAAAGGTTATCATGGTGTCAGACAATGATAGTCCCATGGGAATGGGTTCTACTTATGCTGGTTATTTCAAGAGAGTACATAGCCTCAATGGAGAAACCTTCATCGAGTTTGATATCCATAAGCGTGGGAGTGAGGGGGAAGAGCTTTCAGAGTTTATTCCTAATATGATTAACCTCCGCTATGTGACCATGATTTCTGATAGAGAATTACATACGTGAAACCGTGGATTATAGGAAATAGAAAACGCGGTTTTGCAAGGGAGAAAAACATGAGTGAAAGAAGCAGAATCACCTTTGAGTGTTCTGAAGAGCTAAAGGCACGCTTCGATGAAGCTGTTCTTCGAGGCGTTAGAACGCAGGTTCTTCTACACCTCATAGAAATGACCGTTGATTTCGCAGATAGAGAGGGGGAGGCTGCGCCCTACCTCCTCGCTAATGGAAACTGTGAGATCAATTTCAAGGAGAATAGCTATGAACGATCCGTATAGCCTCTATGGCCTTACAAAAGAGGAATGGCATCACTTCTCCGAGTCCAGGGAATGGAAAGCAATCCGCCTCTGGGCCTTCGAGGGAAAGCAACAGCTGAAAGACAAGGCTCTGGAGGGAGAAGATATGAAGGTTATTTATGTTTCAAAAGGAGCTAACCTAACCCTCAACAAGCTAGTGGATCTTCCTGAAGGCAACATAGCTGCAATAGAGGCAGAGGAGGAGCACAATGCTAGAGAAGGATCTTGAAAACAAGTCAACTGATGAGCTGAAGGAGATGCTCAAGGAGATCAGAAGCAATAGGAGGATGAAGCCAGAGCCTAAGAAAGGGAAAAAGGCTAGGAAGAAGAAAGAGCAGAAGATCAAGATCAACCTGGATGACATTCCAGATGATGATTTGAAAGGGCTGATATGAGCATCATAGGCTGCAATAATCTGATGCTAGATATAGAGAAGGGCATCTATGCAGAGCTTCAGAAACAGGAAACCATCCTGTGGAAAGATAAAACCTCTGAGCTTATAGAAGAGCTCGACAGCGCCAACAAAAACATAGAGTATCTTGAGAGGCGTGAAAAAGACCTCGAAGAAAAGGTAAATCCTTTTGTTATCTTGAGAGCTCCTACAGAGGATGAATATCCTGTGGTGGTTTTTGAACGGGGCAAAAACTACGCTAATATTTGCCCGTCTTCTTGCCTGTTTGGTAACATCATCAAGCAGGAGCTTGTTGGATGGGTATCCTTAGCTCCCTACTTCGAAGAAGCTGAACGTCAGCAAGAGAGGTATGTATGAAACAGATATTCCTTGATACAGAGACCACAGGTCTCGGACAGAACAACGCCGTTATTCAGATCGCTGGCAGCATTTGGATCAACGAAGAGAAGAAGAAAGAGTTCAACATTCAAGCGCAGCCGTATCCCACTGATAGGATCGACGAAGCAGCAATGCGTGTTCACGGCATCACAGAAAAGGATCTTTCCTCCTACCAAGGCCCTCTTGAAGCATATAAGGAGTTCATCTCTACCCTCGATCCCTTTATAGATCGATATAACAAGAAGGATAAGCTCTGGATGCTGGGCTTCAACATTGGCTTTGACGAGCGGATGCTTCGCAGCTGGTTTACAAAAGCCGGAGATAAGTTCTTCGGTAGCTGGTTCCATTGGCCTGCCATCGACGTAGCGCAGATATTCGCAGCCCTCTGCATGGAGAACCTTGTAGAGAAGCCTGATCGAATGAAGCTGATCAGCTGTTGCGAAGCAATGGGCCTTGGATGGGATGAAGAGGAAGCTCACGATGCCCTCTACGATATCAACAAGACAAAAGAGCTCTTTGATGCTTGCATTGATCTTAAGAAAGGAGCTTAGATAGTGAAGAAAGACAGAAAAACGGTCCTCGTAAAGGACATTGATCTAGGAGATAGAGCAAGAAAGCTCTACAGCGTTGACGATTTGATACAGAGTATCCAAAGTCGTCTGGACAAC
>JAGYOV010000132.1 GCA_018399375.1 Dehalococcoidia bacterium | reverse complement strand
AGTCCACGGGGGATATATGTTTAAAAACAAGCTCTTGCGCCCCAGTTCCGTCATCGTAGGCAAGGGACAATTAGAAGAAAGTAACGATAAGGAACAAATAGGAGAAGACAACGAAGAAAGTTAATTAATGGAGGATAACCATGGGAAAAGCAGTAGGTATAGATTTAGGTACAACTTTGAGTGAGATTGCCGTCATGGAAGGTGGGCAGCCAAAGCTCATCCCCAGCTCAGAAGGATCAAACTTGTTCCCGTCTGTGGTGGCTATGAGCAAGACCGGTGAGAGATTGGTAGGACAGGTTGCTAAGAGGCAGGCCATTGTCAATCCAGATAATACCGTTTATGCCATCAAGAGATTCATCGGCCGGAAATGGGATGAGAAGACAGGGGGCAGAGAGAAATCTCCTGAAGATGACGCCAGCCATGTATCCTATAAGGTAACGCACGATCCAAATAATGAAATCAAGGTCATTATGGGAGGCAAGGAGTATTCTCCTCAGGAAATATCAGCGATGATCTTGCAAAAGCTCAAGGCCGATGCGGAGGCCTATCTGGGGGAGCCCGTAACGGATGCAGTAATAACCGTCCCTGCTTACTTCAATGACAGTCAACGCCAGGCAACCAAGGATGCCGGGACAATTGCAGGATTAAACGTTATCCGCATAATTAATGAACCTACGGCTGCGGCTTTGGCCTACGGCACAGATAAGAAAAACGAGGGAATCGTAGCGGTATATGACCTTGGCGGAGGAACATTCGATATTTCCATTCTGGAGATAGGCGAAGGAACCTTCCAGGTTAAATCAACCAGCGGGAACACGCATCTCGGTGGAGAGGACTTCGATCAGCGAGTTGTTGAGTGGCTTTGTGATGAATTTAAAAAGGATCAAGGCATTGACCTGAGAAACGACCGTATGGCGATGCAAAGGCTCAAAGAAGCCGCAGAAAGAGCAAAGTGCGAGCTCTCAACTGTACAACAAACGGAAATAAACCTTCCCTTCATTACGGCTGATGCAACAGGGCCAAAACACCTTAACATCACTCTAACGCGTTCCAAGTTAGAGCAATTGACCGTGGACTTAATCGAACAAACAATTGAACCATGCAAGCAAGCACTGCAGGATGCTGGAAGCCAGGTAAGCGAAGTTCTGCTCGTGGGTGGCCAGACTCGGATGCCTCTGGTACAGGAAAAGGTAAAGCAATTTTTTGGCAAAGAACCATCTAAGGGAATCAATCCCGACGAAGTTGTAGCCAAGGGCGCAGCCATTCAAGCAGGCGTCCTCAAAGGAGAAGTTGGAGAGGTCCTCCTGCTCGATGTCACCCCACTTACTCTGGGAATAGAAACTCTGGGCGGAGTAAGCACACCTCTTATACCGCGCAACACAACGGTCCCCACCTCTAAGAGTCAAATTTTCAGCACCGCTAGCGATAGTCAATCTAGCGTAGAGATACACGTACTCCAGGGGGAGCGCCCTATGGCACAGGATAATCGGACTCTGGGTCGTTTCATGCTGGACGGCATTTTGCCAGCGCCACGAGGAGTACCACAGATAGAAGTGACTTTCGACATAGATGCAAATGGAATCCTGAAAGTCAGCGCGCTTGATAAAGGAACAGGGAAGGAACAGAAGATTACGATCACTGCATCCAGCGGGCTGACTCAGGAAGATATAGAAAGAATGAGGAGAGAGGCTGAAGGACACGCCGCTGAGGACGCCAAGCACAAAGAAGAAGTTGAGCTATACAATACTGCCGATAATCTAGCATATAACGCAGAGAAAACACTCCGCGATGCCGGCGACAAGGTGCCAGCGGATATAAAGCAAGAGGTAGAAGCTAAAATAACCGATGTGCGCTCTGCCCTGCAGAGAAAAGACTCCAGCGCAGTTAATGGAGCCATACAGGAACTATCGCGGGCCATGCAGAAGATCGGACAAACTGTATACCAACAACAGCAGGGACAGGAACAAGAACAGGGAGATAGCAGCCGTGGTGGTTCAGGAGATGAAGGAACGGTAGAAGGCGAATTCCGCGAAGTATAAGAAGCATAGGGCGGATATGCTATAATAAACGCTTCTTTCCCTCCTTGGATTCCTTTTGGCGAAATAGGGGGAGATGAGCTATGTGTTGTAGGGAGAATCAAAATGTCAGCTATTGATTTAGAAGAATTTGCACGCACTGCCGCCAGAATCAGAGATAAAGCAATAGAAGAAAACAGGTTAACCCACAACCCCAGCAGAGAAAAATTAAGATCCCTGGTAGCAAAACAACCTGAAACAAGAAAGACAAAATATGGAAACTACGTTGCAGAAAGTGAGCCTTCATCCAGGGCAGCAATATTCACCAAGAATAGCGTTGACCATTACTTCGGTGAAGAAGAGTTACAACTGCTTGCTAAAGCCGAAAAAGCTTTAGCAAGGGAAAGGCTGATCTCCATCGACAGAATTGTGGGCAACTGGAAGAGCAAAACCGTCGTCAGATTGATCGTTCCTGAGAGATTTGCTCATGTAGCCTATGGAGGGGGCAATTTATTCCTGCCCGTACAGGACGAAACGCTGCAGCCATCATATGTGATAGTAATGTTTGCCGATGAGAACTTCGAGCTCAATAAAACCAAACCTTTACCCGAAAAAGACATTACCATCCGGTTAGCTATGCTAGATAAAGGAAGAGTCATTAAAATAGTCCGCAACGGCAACTATATTGGTGAATATAAAAAGGGTGTATTCGCCGCTGAAGACTGGGTTAGTAAAACTCAAAAAGGAGGCATATTTCTGCACAGCGGTTGCAGGGAG
>JAGYOV010000131.1 GCA_018399375.1 Dehalococcoidia bacterium | reverse complement strand
GCTCATCGAAATTCATTCTTTTAGCTCACTCTTTATCATAGTGAGAAGGTTGATAGGAACCTCTTCAACCTCCTTGCTCATGATATCAAGGTTGACTCCATTCCAGCTTACCGTCAGGTCGCAGATAGGGCCACGACATATGACCTGATGCTTGTCATCCTCTATCGGGGTCACACAGATGACTTCCTCCTCTTCCTGCTTTAAGGTTCTAAAAACAATCTTGTTCTCATGCTCTTCGATATCCACACCAGCTAGTTGAGACTCCTGTTCTTTCTTGAAGAGCAGGTCCTTCAGCCTGTTTACCTCGGCCTGGAGCTCAACCCGATTCCCACGCTCATAGCCGAGCTCTTCTCTCAAACCTGCCCTTTCTTCTGCCAGGGCTTTGTTTGCTTGCTTACAACTAGCAAGTTCCTCTAGCTCGCATAGCAGACTTTGTTGGCCCTCTAGCGCTGTCTTGAGCATTGTCAAGAGTGTTGATTCGTTCATGTTTCTTCTCCTTCTTTTTTTTCCTAGAGCTTCCTAAAGCTTGATGTCCACAATTCCATTCTCTACATCATCGAGGAGCTTCGCATAACGCTTCTCTTTCTCCTCCTTTTCCCTCCTCTTCCGCTCCCTCTTGAGTGCTTTCTGGCTTGTTATTACTTTCCCGTCTAGCCGGACCTCGCTCCACAGCCTCCCACGAGTATCATGGACCAGATCGGCCACATGCTGCGCGATATATACCTCCAGGTCACGCTTTACGCTCCGGAGGTGAGAGGGAACGGTAAGCTCGAGCGTTTCCAAAACGCGAATGGCTGTGGCGAGGTCACCCTGCTTGAGGCCCCGTGCTGGATGTTCCTTTTCCTCTTCCTTCTTCTGTTCTTCATAGCGCTGTTCGAGCGCTGTTAGGCGTTCTTCCAAGCTCATTGTTGAGGTCCTTTCTCGCCGGGGCTAAAGGCCCAGCTCTTTTATGTTCAGCTTATCTTTTGCATCAATCCACTCTTTCTGAAAGAGCCGCTCCTTACAGGAAATAGCTTTATCAATCCAGCTTTTATAGCGTTCCTCGAAAGAGCTGTCGATTCTGTTCCTTCTCTCCTCAATATCCCCATGATCAAGGCTCGTGAAGCCTATCTCCGACACACAACAGCTATAGGTATCGCTCCAGCTGCTAAGGGTAACCCTCACGCTCGGTGAAAAGACATCGTTCAGGTCTAGGAAGCAAGATGCCTCCCAGGCAACGAAATCCTTTTTTGGGAGACGGTCGAGGATGATGCGTCCTATGTCTCCCTCGATGGTTATCCTATCCCTCTGGAGGGTAAGGACGGCTCCGCTCAGGAGCCTGAAACGGCTAACAAAGGGAGATACGAAGAAGGGCTCGTTATCACCCAAGGAGGCTTGGATGCCTCCGATAGCCTGGACATAGAAATAGCTATTTTCGGCTGGTCTGAAAGAGCGCAGCCATGCGCTATGCCTGATACAAGAGGCGATCTGCATCATGTCTGTTTCGCTGACATTATCAGCGATGTCTAGGTCCTGATAGGGAGCGATATCGTTGACCCTCCTCCGAGGAAGGTTGGGAACCTCAATGCTCTTGAAATAATTCATGTTTTCTCCTTTAGCTCCTCTTATATAAAGAAGGTGTTGAAGCCAGACCAATAAAGCTCCAGCTGTTTCTGCCTTCTGTTACAAAGAGAAAGTCGTTGGCCACATTCTCTGATCAGCTTTATTGTGTCTGATATATAAGGCTGGGAATAAACATAGCCGACTCGGAAGAGCTCATGTCCATCCCCTACCTCATCAACGTAGAAAAGCTGTTTGCCTCGGTCATCAACCTGGAGGAACACATGTCCCTCCTTCTTATACGGCTTAGGGAGCTGATGATGCTGGAGGGCCTTTATGTTCATCACCTCGTAGCAACATTCACAGTCCTTCACAACTCTCTTTGTTTTTATAACGATGCTCATTCTTCAGGTCCTTTCTGTTTCTTGTTAGGTGAAGCGAAGCCTCCTAGCCTTCTGTCATGAAGAGCAGCTCTTCTGCTCCGTATACCTTTGGCTGGCCGCAGTTGTCGCAGACATAACCTCGAGCGTCAGGTTCCACGCATTCCTGCGTGAAGCCACATTCGAGGCAATATCCTAACATATCGTCCTCTTCAATGAGCTCAATAATCTCTTCCGGTGATGGCATCATTTTTCTGTTCTCCTTTTTGTTTCAGGGACGCTAGCTCGTTTCAGGGGATAATGCCTGACTCTTCAGCTATCGCTTCAGGGGCTATCGCTTCAGGAGGGCGTTAGCCCAGGTGTTTGTGTGAATCCGCGGATTATAAAATATATAAAACGCGGTTTGTTACCCCTGAAAGAACGCGGTTTGTTCTCCTCAAAGAGCTCCTCAAAGAGCTCCTCAAAGTAGGTTGCTAACGAGAAAGAGGGCATCGGCCTTCCCCATCAGAAAGGAAAGGATAAACATATCTGGTCCTGAAAAATAGCTAATAACAACCTCCGCATGGAGGCTATCCCTGGGGATGAGCGTGGCCTCCCTCAAGGTTATCCCTTCCAGTAGCTGCTCTGCGTGCTTCAGGCTCGTTGTTTGTTTCATTGTTCCTGCTCCTATATTGTTAAAAAACGCTGATTGTTTGCCGGTGTCAGGAAGCGCGAAAGCGCCGTGGCCATCCGGCATGATGGAAGTATACCACAAAACACCGGGTTTGTCAAATTGACTTTGCTATCTATGCTATCTATGCTATTGATGCTATCTATGCTATCCATGCTAACATACTAACAAATAGCATGTTAGTACGCCTAGTAGTGATAGTACCA
>JAGYOV010000130.1 GCA_018399375.1 Dehalococcoidia bacterium | reverse complement strand
CCCCATTCAGGTGCGCTACCAGGCTGCGCTACACCCCGTCGCTCAAGTACCAATCAATATGTTATCATAGCACCGTTACTAGAGCAATGGTGTTATCTCTAAATCCTGCTCGCTTCCTTCTCGATATGTAGGTGCGAGCAGATCAGGTAACAAATAACGAGCGAAGGTCTATTACCATTGAGCAAGAAAGAAAAACAAAATGCAACCAGGCGAGATCCTACCAAACGCCAGCTTTCCAAGTGGCAGCGCCAGCAAAAGACAAGCCGCATCATAATTATTGCCATCGCCGTTTTCCTCGCAGGCATCATCGGTTACACCGGATATGGCTACTACAATGACAACATCAAGCCCTTTAAGCAAGTAGCTATCGAAGTAAACGACGTCTCTTTCGACATGGGTTACTACGTAGATATGCTCGATATCCAAACCAGGTCAACCAATCCCACCGAGTTCCATGCCCAGTACGTATCCAACCAAATAGAACAGATGGAGTTGATGAAGCAGGGCGCCGGCGACATGGGCATTGAAGTGGAGGATGAAGAGGTTAAAGCAAAAATTAAAGAGCTCGATCTGCCCGATAACAGGGCCTACCGGGATTTGGTAATTGCCGACCTGTTACAGCAAGAAGTCCTCACTCACTTTACCTCCCAGCTGCCGCAGGAAATAGAGCAAGCAAATATACGAACAATTCTGGTAGAAAGCCAAGAAGTAGCCAGCGAGGTGCAAGCAAGTCTTCAAGAAGACGAAGACTTCAATTCATTGCTTGAAGAATTTTCCTGTAATTCCAATGCTAGCGGCGAGATGGGCTGGCTGCCACCGGAGATGATGCCCTCTGCAATTGGAGCAGTTTTTCCCAGTTTCGAAGCAGGAGAAATAACAACCATCAACGACAGCAATATAAGCAAAGATATAGGTTACTGGATAATAAAGGTGTCCGATAAAGACGATGAAAAAGGAATATTTGCGCATACTATACTCCTGCCAAGCATGGCTAAGGCCATGGAAATCATAGAAAAACTGGAGGACGGCGGCGATTTCGCTGAACTGGCGAAAGAATACTCGCAGGATGCAAGCAAGGAAAACGGCGGAGAGCTGGGCTGGATAACAGAGGGATACTCCGGCAGCGAGGCTTTCGACGAAGCAGCCTTTAACCTGGATCTCGACACAGTGAGCGCACCGGTCCGCGACGACGGCATCAGCACCCAGGGTGGATGCTGGGTAATTGAAGTACTCGACAAGGGACAACACGAGCTAGACGACAGCGTCAAAGAGACACTGGCAGGTGAAGATTTTAACCTGTGGTTGTCACAATTGGAGGAAAGCAGTACCATAAACAATTATCTCGACGAGGAGATGATGGCATGGGCAATAGAGGAAGTGCTGGAGCGGAGATAAAAGCATCCTCCCACAAGATAATGCAGCACCACTTTACAGCTTTATTTTCATAGATAAACACGGCGAGGCTCATAATGGAAGCAAAGCGCGTAGCAGTAGCAGGTTTCGGGAACGTTGGCAAGGGAGTCATTGAGATCTTGCTGCAGAAGCAAATACAGGAGCTCAAGCTCGCGAAGATAGTGGTGAAGCATCCCGATAAGTCCCGCCCATTCAACGTCGATCCCAACCTCGTTACCACAGACTTTGCCACGGTCGTTAACGACCCCACAATAGATATCGTCGTCGAGGTCATGGGTGGCATCGAAGACGCCAGGTCGCTGATCATGGATGCCCTGCAAAACGGCAAGGACATCGTAACCGCTAACAAGGCCATCATATCGAGTGGCGCTGAAATCTTCAGTCTGGCGGCAAAGCAAAGACGGATTATCGGATTCCGGGGTACGTTTGTAGGATGCAATACCCTGATCCACGATCTGAGCCTGTCGGCAGGGAGAATTCACAAGATGTGTGCTATTCTAAATGGCACCTGCAACTACATCCTTTCTCGCATGTCCCGTCTGGGCGTTTCATTCGAGCAGGCACTCAAGGAAGCGCAGGAACAGGGCTATGCCGAAGCCGATGCTTCAGAAGACATAGACGGCCTGGATACGGCGCGCAAAATTCAAATCCTTTCAGGAGTAATCAATAACACGTTTAACATGCCCAGCGATGTTTTCTGCGAAGGAATAAGAGAGATAACAATGCAAGACATACAGTACAGCAGAGAACTGGGCTATATCATAAAACTCGTCGGAATGGTCGAGCGGGAAGATAACTCCGCCACCATCTTTGTGCGCCCCGTATTGATGCCACAGGGCAGCCTCCTGGCATCGGTGGAAGACGCCAACAATGCCATAGAGCTGGAAGACAACTTCGGCGTGGTATCCATTCTGGTTGCTCCAGGAGCAGGAACATATCCAACTGCCGTGGCCATCATCAACGACTTGCTCGATATCGCTCACGGCGACACTTCCATGATGCCTACCAGCAGTACTCCCATCATCCTGAACGACGCCGGAGACATTGAAGCCAGATATTACCTCAGGCTAACAGTTATTGACCAGCCGGGAGTGCTGGCACAAATTACCCGGATTCTGGGAGACCACAAAATCAGCCTGGCTTCCGTCATTCAAAAGGCAGAGGTTTCAGCCAAAGCGGTATCCGTTATCGTCACTACCTATACGGTAAGAGAGAAAGAGCTGCGAGCTGCGCTAGCTAAAATAGACCATCTGGAAGTAGTGAAAGCAAAGACAATGGTTATCCAGATACTGGCATAGCAAAATGGGGGCATTTACCGCCCTCATAAATACAATTTCAGTTATAACAACTGGAGGAAGAATGGAAGAGTGCATTCTACATAAATA
>JAGYOV010000013.1 GCA_018399375.1 Dehalococcoidia bacterium | reverse complement strand
TTATTTCTCCATCTGATATGGGGAGCTCGGTTAGGAACTCTCTGGTTACCAGCTTGGTCATCTGGAATATTACTCTTACCTTGGAGCGTTTTCCTTCCCCTGCTGCGAGGACAGAAAATTCCTTGGGACTAACTCTACGGAAGCCCTTCAAAGGCATTGTAGAAAAATTATATTTTTGTGGTTCTACCAGCAGTTCCCCGTCTCTGGCAATGACCGTGCCGTTGCTGATAACGCATTCGGGCTTGATGATCCGGGGGGTTGGGATGATTAAGATGTCGGCGTATCTACCTGGTGCAATTCCCCCGAGAAAGCCATCCAGGTGAAAATGCTCTGCGGCATTCAGGCTGGCCATCTGTATTGCAATCACCGGGTCGATTCCCAGGTCTATTGCCTTCTGTACCACATACTCCATATATCCTTTTTCTTGTAGTTCTTGAGGTGAAATGGAATCGGTTACCAGCACTATGCGCCTGAGATCTATTTTCATGTCCTTTATCTTTGATATGGCTTCAAGCTCTCTGCGAATACTCCCCTCCCTTATCATAACGCAGATCCCCTGGCGCAATCTCTCAAGAGCTTCTTCCAGGGTTGTGGATTCATGGCAGGAGGAAACGCCGCTGCATAGATAAGCGGACAACTTCTCTGCCCTCGCTCCGGCAGAATGCCCTTCTATGGTTTTCCCATAATCTATGGCAGCGGCAGAAAGCGCCCAGAATCTAGGATTGTTTTCCAGCACCATCTGCCAGTAAGACTCCCCCAAACCAGCTATCAGGGGAGACTGCATCAGGCCCTTGATTAAGTTTGTGTCTGTCGCATCCCGTTGGTCTTCTCTCGCAAGAGAAAGCAGCGGGGGAATGGTAACGAAGCATTTTATTGGTTGGTTCCGAAGCGACTCGATAAAACCAGCAAGGCTATCATATCCTTGGGCAAAAGCTATCTCCATTGTCTCGGTGATGATGGTGGTGGTACCGCCTATCATAATGCGGCGAAGGAACTCATAGGGACTGTAGTATACTGGAGCTCCTGCCAGGTGGGTGTGCCCATCGATGAAGCCAGGGATAACGGTCTTGCCGGATGCGTCGATAAGCTCAGTCTGCGAACCAATGGTATGAGAGAGATCTTCTCCTATGGCGGCAACTCTTTCCCCCTTTGTGGCCACTGAATAATCTTTGAGTATTTCGCCGCTGTAGACATTTACGAGATCTCCTCCCGTGATTACGATATCGGCTTTCTCTTTTCCCAGAGCTACTCTCATCAGGGAGCGCCTTTCTTCAATGCTTCCCTGTCTCATTTTGCGTTTCCGTTGGAGAGATAGAAACCTCGTGGAGAGAGAAAATCACTCCTTTTCTCTACATGGCTTTGCATGTAAAGCTTTTATCTAGGCAGAGTTCACTGCTGACTTTCTTCTAGTTTTTTTATTTTATTTACACGGCGCAAATGCCTGTTGCCTTCGAAGGTAGCAGCCAGGTAGGCGCGCACGATATCTCTCGTTAAATCTGCTTCCAGGGCGTCTGCCCCTAGGCATAAAATGTTAGCATCATTGTGCTGGCGGCTTCTTTGTGCCATAAGCACGTTATTGCATAGAGCCGCTCTTATTCCTCTTATTTTATTGGCTGCTATACTCATGCCTATTCCCGTACTGCATATTAGGACGCCGTATTCAAAATCTCCTTGGGTAACTGCTTTCCCTACCTCATGTGCTATATCGGGGTAGTCCACAGATTCCGAACTGCAGGTGCCAAAATCGCGGTAGTAGAAGCCCAATTCTTCTAGGCATTTCATTACAATCTGCTTCGTTTCAAGCCCACGGTGATCGCAACCTACAGCGATGCGCATGTAATTCTTCCTTCTTCGTGTTCCTTGATAACCCTTTCTATCTGCGCTGCAGGAATGATCCCCTGGCGTAGAATCGATGGTGTTTCCTCCGTAACATCCAAGATTGTTGACTCTGTACCTCCCGGGCATTCTCCTTCTATGACGAAATCAACTCTATCTCCAAGTTGCATGCTCACTTCGGAGGGAGTGAGCGCGGGAGGATAGCCACTGATATTGGCGCTGGTGCCGGTTATCGGTCTCCCCAGATGGTGAATGAGAGAAATGCAGGTGGAGCTATCAGGCATACGGACTGCTATGCTATCGCCTCGAGATAGATAATCTGGCAGGTTATTTGCTTTGGGGAGGACTAGCGTAAGCCCTCCTGGCCAGAAGTATTGAGCCAAAAATAAAACAATTTCTCGCACTGGCTCGACGGTAATTTTCTTCAACTGGTCCAGATCGGCAATAAATAGGGGTAGAGCTAAGTGATCCGGGCGCTTTTTTATCTGATAGATTCTCTCTACCGCTCTTGAACTGAGGATGTCTGCACCCAGCCCATATACTGTATCTGTGGGAAAGGCGATCACTCCTCCATCCCTGAGGATTCTTCCTCCTATATCGATCTGGTCTTTGATTGTCGTGGTTGTCATTCTTGACGCTAGTATAGCATGGTGATAAGCTAGCGTGCATTCAATGGGTACTTCTGAGATGGCGATGGAGAAGGTGCCTAGCCACAGGGTTGCGACCAGCGATGACATAGAAGTTTCCACTTATCTGGAGCTCGCTAAAGAGTCGCGTGGTGAGCAGGTTGTGCTTGAGGGGGAAGAACCTTCCGATAAGCGGGAAACCATAATAGTAGTTGACTTTGGCTCTCAATATAGCATGCTTATTGCCCGGCGCGTGCGTGAGTGTCATGTTTATTGCGAAATTGTGTCCCATGATACTCCATGGGAGAAAATAGTACCTCTCCATCCTCGAGGCATTATCCTTTCAGGAGGTCCCCATAGCGTTTATGAACCAGGTGCTCCTCTGCCTTTGCCTTATGTATATGAGAAACATTTGCCAGTACTAGGTGTATGCTATGGCATGCAGGCCATAACTTATCAACTGGGGGGAGAAGTGGTTTCTGGGTCAAAGCGCGAGTATGGCCATGCCGTTTTGCATATAAATGCTCTGGAGAATCCGCTTTTCCGTGGGCTCCCTTCTTCTCTCCCCGTATGGATGAGCCATGGTGATGAGGTAACAGATCTTCCCCCTGCCTTTGGAGTCCTGGCTTATACGGAAAATTCTCCGCTAGCTGTTATCAGCAATGGCAAGGATATTTTTGGCCTTCAGTTCCACCCTGAAGTAAGTCATACCTCTCAGGGGAAAAAGATATTGCAGAATTTTGTTTATAATGTGTGTGGCTGTAAAGGTGAATGGACGCCGGAGAGCGTTATTAGTGAAAGCGTAAACAAAATCAGGGAGCAGGTGGGGGAAGGTAGAGTAGTCTGTGCTCTTTCCGGCGGAGTTGATTCAGCAGTGACAGCTACGCTTGTTGATCGAGCTATTGGCAATAAGTTAACCTGCATATTCATAAATAATGGCTTGCTGCGCAGAGAAGAGCCTGAGCGGGTGCTTGATACCTTCAAGCGCAATCTTAAGATGGATATAGTGTACGTTGATGCTACCGCTTTATTTTTGCAGAGGTTGAAGGGAGTAACTGACCCTGAAGCTAAACGTCGCTTTATAGGCAATGAGTTCATTCAGATATTCGAGAAAGAGGCAGCTAAACTTGGGAAGGTGGATTTTCTGGCACAGGGGACTCTCTACCCTGACATCATTGAGAGTACCTCTGCCGGAACCAGCGCAGCAGTTAAAATAAAGAGCCATCACAATGTGGGTGGTTTGCCTCCCAAGATGAAATTTACTTTGATTGAACCGTTGCGCTATCTGTTCAAAGATGAAGTTCGGGAAGTAGGGTTAAAGTTGGGTCTGCCGGAGGAAATGATATGGCGGCAACCTTTCCCTGGTCCAGGCCTTGCTATTCGGGTTATTGGAGAAGTGAATAAGAAGCGTCTGGAAACGCTTCGTGCTGCTGATTGGATAATAATGGATGAAATTAAGAAAGCAAAGCTTTACAGGGAGTTATGGCAGAGCTTCGCTGTGCTTACAGATGTCAGAAGCGTGGGAGTTATGGGGGACCACAGAACATATGGCTATCTCGTGGCATTTAGAGCTATAACCAGCGATGATGCTATGACTGCTGATTGGGCCCGTTTGCCACATGAGTTGCTGGCAAGGGTGTCCGATCGCATAATTAATGAGGTTCCCGGCGTCAACAGGGTGGTTTATGATATCACGAGCAAGCCTCCATCAACTATAGAGTGGGAATAGGATCAGCAGATATTTGTCCAGCATAGAAGCGCTGTCTGGAATGGATGATACACAACCCATGAGGCAGCCATTATCTCCTTTTTTGCCCTTCTGTCAGAGGATCTCGGGAGTCGATCTCTTGAGCAATTCTTCCATCCTCTATAACATATCCGCGATCAGCAATGTTGAGAGCCAGAGGGGAATCCTGCTCCACCAAGATAATTCCCATTCCCTGACCTTTTAACTTTACAATGACGTCCATTACTTTTGATACCAGCAGTGGCGCCAGCCCCATGGAGGGACAGTCCAAGAGCAATAACTCTGGCTTTGACATAAGGGCTCTCGCTATTATTAGCATTTGTTTTTCTCCGCCTGAAAGGGTACCCGCAGCCTGTCTTTTCCTCTCTTCCAGTATGGGGAAAAGATGAAAAACACTCCTGATGTTTTGTGTTAATGTATTTTTCTTTTCTTTACCGCGGCGGGAATAAGTCCCCAGGATGAGATTATCCATAACGCTCATAGATGGGAATACCAGCCTGTTTTCGTCCACATAGGACATTCCCATTCCCACCGTTTGTTCTATTGGCAACCCCTGAATTGCATGTCCCTCAAAAAGAACCTCTCCATTTGTTATGGCAATGATCCCGCAAATTGCCCTGAGGGTAGTGCTTTTACCTGCCCCATGGGGCCCCATAATGGCGACAATTTCCCCCTGATGGACCTGCAAGGAAATTCCTCGCAGTACAGGAGCTAACCCATAGCTGGCATAAACGTCATTTACTTGCAGCATGATGTACCTCGCTCATTCCCTTTACTCTGCCTCCCAGGTAATTTGTGGCGATAAATGCATTGCTCCGTATCTCCGTGGGAGAGGCATCAGCAACTTTCTCTCCGCTATCAAGGATGACTACCTGATTGGCGATCTCCAGAGCTTCATCCGTTCTCTGTTCTACCATCAGGATAGTTATCCCATCTTGCTGTAGCTGCAAAATTAGCCGACTCAACATGGCTATTTCGGTAGCCATTAATCCTCCATAGGGCTCATCCAGTAACAATAGATCGGGCTCTGCAGCAAGGGCACGGGCCAAGCCCGAAAGTTTTTGTTCACTCCAGGATAAGTGAGATGGGAGCATGAAAGCCTTTTGTTCCAGCCCGACCAGGGACAATTTACTAATGGCTTGTTCCTTAATTTTATTTTCTTCCGCCTTGGCATGGGGCAATTTAAGCCCCGTATTGAGAAAACCGGAGTCGGTCCATACGTGACAGCCAACCATCACATTCTCCAGAATCGACATGTTTGAGAAGAGCTGAATGTCTTGAAATACTTGCGTGACTCCAAGTGAAGCTATGTGGTGCGGGGGGATTTTATCCAGTCTCTGTTGCTTAAACCATATTTCTCCCTGAGATAGAGGCAATAAACCACAGATGAGCTTGAGAATGGTGGTTTTCCCCGCTCCATTTGGCCCGATTATGGATGTTATGTCTCCCCTCCGGATGGTGAAGCTCACTCCGTCAACTGCAGTCAGCTTGCCGAAGGCGACGGATATGTTCTTCAGCTGGAGTAGGGAGCTGCTATCAATCTCTCGCATTTGCTCCTTTGTAAAGGCCAGAATGTCCTTCATCCAACTTAAATAATCTCTCATTTACTATGCCTGCTTTGTGGTGGTAATTTTTGAAATAGAGGGATCAGTCCTTGGGGCAGGAATCGCAATACTGCCAT
The DNA here is from genome assembly GCA_018399375.1 of Dehalococcoidia bacterium. Taxonomy (GTDB): domain Bacteria; phylum Chloroflexota; class Dehalococcoidia; order GIF9; family AB-539-J10; genus M55B177. The sequence continues at coordinate 7,043 of JAGYOV010000013.1, read as the reverse complement.
TAGGATGATACCATAAGCTATTAGCTCATAGGCTCCCGTGGGGCCACTGACTACTACAGAGGCGAACTTCCCTAGCAATTCGGTTAGACCCATAAGCAAAGCAGCGCCAAGAAAAGCTCCCCACGGGCTTGCCATCCCTCCAACGATTGCCATGATTGCCACCAACAGTGAAAGATGGGCTCCAAAAATATCGGGCTCTATGCTCCCTAAGTGATGGGCATATATGCTGCCAGCTATGCTAGCATATACAGCGCCCAGCGTGAATACCTGTACCTTATATTTCATAACGTTTATACCCAGGACCTGGGCTGTTTCTTCTCCTCCACCTGAGAGGATGTTCATGGTTCTCAGTGCCCTGCCCGTTCGCGAATTAACCAGATTTAGCGAAAAGGCGAGCAAGAGGAAAGCTACGATCCACAAGAAGTAGTAGTCAAAGAGCGAATTTGGTATAAGTTTGACTGGTGAGAGGTGAGGGATATTTACTATGCCGTTGGCTCCTCCTGTTAAATTTATCAGACTGAGAACGAGGTAGGAAAAAATAAGATTCAGGACCAGCGTTACGCCAGATACGATAATGCCTTTGAGTCTCAACACTGCCCTGCCTATGCCAGCGGCTATACTGCCCGTGATGATGATGGCCAGCAGTAATGCTAGCCAAGGGGCAAAATGATGTTGTGTGGTAAGGATCGCTGAAGAGTAGGCTCCCAGACCGAAGAAGACGGCCTGCCCCAGAGATAATTGTCCTGCCTGTCCCATCAGCAGGATGAGACCCATGGTTATAATGGCATAGATGCCTATGTCCATTATAATGGCAAGGTGATACGGGCCGGCGAAAAGTGGAATAGATAGAAATAGGACAACGACCAGTGCAAGTATCAGGTACTCGGCTTTTGTGCGCCTTAACTCCACTGTTTTGTTCACTTTGTCTCCATTAAGTTAACTCTTAGACTATATATGTATAAATGAAGGCGAGCAGTTTTTATGTTTTACCAGAGCTGCTCAATAGGCCGTGAGGCTGGCATAAGAACACTGCCATCAAAATTATCATCGCGAAGATGCTGTGATACTCTGAGGGCATAAGACCTGCAGCTATCGCTTCTGCCATTCCCAATACCATGCCACCGAGTATCACTCCTTCGGCTCTGGTTATTCCTCCTACAAAAGCAGCCAGCAGGCCCTTTATCGTCATGGGGAACCCTATATTGTAGGAAACCATGGTTAGAGGCGTTATTACAGCTCCTGCTATGCCTCCAAATGCACCAGCCAGAATGAAAACGTATAGTGACATTCTATCCACGCTGATGCCAATAGTTTTTGCTCCGAGGGGATTATCGGCGCAGGCTCGGAGCGCTTTTCCCTGGAGAGTGTGTCCAAAGAAAAGAAATAGTCCAGTTACTGCAAGCAGAGTAATTCCGGTAACCCATGGCGTTTGCCCGATGATGGTTGCTCCTCCAAAATGAATGTTAGGTGTACTCAGGAAATTGGGCAGGCTTTTGTATTCCCACCCCCAAACCAACAGAGCTATACCTTCAATGGCAAAGGCGAAACCTACGGTCAGGAAGGTCTGTGTTGCCTTGGAAAGGTTTCTCGCAGGGTGAATTACGCCGCAGTGCAATATGCCTCCGAGCAGGCCGGCTACAGCTATGGCAATGAGTGCGCTAAGAATGATGGGAACTCCCATAGAATAAAAAGTAGCGGTGAGCATTCCTCCCACCATCACGAACTCTCCTTGGGCAAGATTGAGCACGCGCGTTACGCTGTAAACGACAAAGAATCCCAACCCCAGCGCAGCATAGATGCAGCCCAGATTTACGCCGCTGATGAAGAACTGTAAGACAATAGATAGGTCCAAGGCATCCTCAAGAGAGATTCAATCCTCAACTACGTACCAGCACTTTTTCTCCGTCTTTGAAGGTAACCAGCACTATCTTTTGAATTGAGCCTCCATAGTGATCCTCGGGTGACAGGGTGTAAACGGCGGTAAACAGGTCGAGGTTTTCCGTGGACTCGAGCGCGCTTCTGATCTCACTTCTTAGCTGTGCCAAGTCGGTGGGGTCTGGTTGCGCTCTCTTCAGTGCATCTGCGACAAAGAGCATCATCTGAGCTCCAACGACGCCGTAAAAGCCAGGCTCATGAGGAGGATCAGTTTTCTCCAGGAATAAGTTGGCTAAATCCCGGCACATTGCCTTGTCAGGGTCGTCTTCAGGAAGATTTTGCCATATGTCGGTTTTGGAGGAGGTCACAATGAGAGAGGGGTTAATTTCGTAGTATTCACCAAACGCTTTGACCATGTCTGAAGATCCTTGAGCAAAGGCTGCGATAATAGGCAAGGTGACGCCCATATCTCTTGCCTGTTTAACCGCCAGTGCTCCAGCAGGGCCGCTGCCCCAGATGACCAGAGCTTCGGCACTGGAGTTCTTTATATCGGTTATCTGGAGAGTCAGGTCCGTGGCTGCCGGGTCGAAATGCTGTGTCGTTACCAATTCCATATTATGTTGGGAGGTGACATCCATCATGAAGAACTCGAATCCCTGACCATATCCGCTGTTTTCCATCATTGCTGCAACTCTGGTAATCCCCAGATCTTGGTTGAGATATTGGAAAACAATGTCAGCGTAATCTTCCTCACTTCCCATGGGTCTGAAACACCACTCGCCAAGCTGGTCATCAAACAGGGCTGTTCCTGAAAGCAGTATCGCCGGCGTTTTGCCCTCTTCGGCTACCGGCATTGTGCTCTGTGCGAGTGCCGTCACTGTGCCGTGTAGAATAACAGCAACTTTATCCACCTCTATCAATTTCTTGGCTCCCAGGGTGACACCAGTGGTGCTGCTTTTGTCATCACAGGGCACCACTTCCAGAGGGATACCGTTTATGCCGCCTTTCTCGTTGATGTCATCAGCTATTACCTGCATGCCCTCCAGTGTCTGAAGCCCCAGCCCTGCATATTTTCCTGTCTGGGGTGTAAGCGCTCCTATCTTGTAGGATTCCTCAGCGGAGGATGGAGCACAGGAAATCATTCCACTGAGAGCTAGAACAAACACTAACAATAAAACCGTTATTCTTTTCATGGCCTCCTCCTTTATCTGCACTTTAATTATACGCTTTACTCACTGAACCAGCTGAGGTGCATTGCTCCCGGGCCATCATGAATGGCAGTTATAAGGGAAACGCCCGTAACGTATATTTCCTCAACAGGGAACAGGGATAAAAACTGTCTTTTGAGATCTTCCGCTTGCTTTGGGGCACCATCGTGCCCTATCACGACGTGAAGCTTCCCTTTTTTGTTTCTCTGTTCTACTATGTTCAACATTTTCTCGATAGCTCTCGCTCTGGTCCTAGTTCTGGCGAATGGCACAATATTCCCCCCTGTAGATGCACTCAGCTCCATGAGTACACTTGACCTCAAATTAGTTTCTGCCCATATATCAGATTTGCTCATCCTGCCTCCCTTCTTAAGATAATAAATCGTGTCCAGTGAATAGAGCAAATTGAGTTCCGGCAGGAGATCTTCTATGCGCGTGACTATTTCGGGAAGTCGCTTACCTGCGATAGCAGCTCGTGCTGCTTCAAGGACGCAGAGCAATTGTGCTCCGTGTGCGGTATAGGTATCAATAACTTCAATGGAGATATCGGGCATATCCTTTTCTGCTATGCCCTTGGCGATCATGGCCTCCTTGTAGCTCATCCCGAGCCGTGAACTGAATGATATATGCAAGATATATTGAGCCTTACGGCTCAGATCTCTGTAGGCTCTCAAGAAGTCTTCTGCGGAGGGAGAGGAAGTAGTGGGCAAATTCTCCTTTTGTGCAAGCCTGCTATATAATTTCTCGCTGTCGGCTTCCGTTTCCACAACAGTTGTGCCATCCAGTGTTACATATAAAGGGATGACCTTGATATCAAAATTCCTCGCCATTTCTGGCGGTATTCCCGAGATGCTGTCGGTCATAATGGCAACTTCTTTCATTCTGGGATCATCCTTATGCTATGAATATGTCGTATAGCGATGTATTATAAACAGACTTTGCAAGGCAAGTAAAGAAGGTAAATTGAATTATATCTATCAAAAAGCAACTTTTTTCTTTTTCATGTAATGACAGCCTGCCAAAGTCGTAATAAAATATGGTCAGCAAGTGGTTTTCTTTGAAATTTAGCGTGGTAGTTTCGCGGAGCCATGGCTTAATTCAGGGGCAGCGATGAATCTATCTAAAGACATGGAAGGGTATTTACCCCGGGCTGCCCTGGAGGTAGTTTGGCGTATTAGCAAGGGAGCTAGTCAATGTGGAGAACGGGTCTACCTGGTTGGTGGTGTGGCCCGGGATCTTCTGCTGGGACGTCCCAACTTCGACCTCGATTTGGTGATTGAAGGTGATGCAATCGCACTGGCTCAGCAAATAGCGGAACTTTTTTCTGTCAGGACAAGCGTCTACTCTAAATTCGGTACTGCCAAGCTCAATTTTGGCAGCTTTACCATAGATTTGGCCATGGCGCGAAACGAGTCTTATACTAAACCAGGAGCTTTGCCTGATGTTAGCCCAGGGACACTGGAAGAGGATCTCTTCCGCCGGGATTTTTCCATTAATGCCATGGCAATTTCTCTTGTTCCTGATAGCTATGGAGAGCTGGTGGATCCTTGCCACGGGCTGAAGGACCTGCGGCGTCGTGTCATTCGCATTTTACATCATGAAAGCTTTTGTGATGATGCTACCAGAATATGGCGGGCCATTCGTTATGAACAACGCCTCAACTTCAAGTTGGAAAGAGAAACTTCGAGATCGCTCAAAGAGAACGTTGCAATGTTAAATACCATAAGCAATGATCGCATCAGGCATGAACTAAATCTAATCCTGAGAGAAGAATATCCTGAACGCACTCTATGTCGACTCAGCGAACTGCATGCGCTCCCGGAGATAAATCTCTCTCTTGAAGAAAGAGCCTGGCTTGCAAGGAAATTTCAGGAAGCCCGCTTCCAGTATAAAGCTGGCTCGCTGGCGCAGCTTTATCTCTGTCTGCTCATTTACCCACTTACACAGGAGGGTCTTACGAGAGTTCTACATCGATTTAATATGCATGGAAGGCGAGCGCAGATACTCCGTGAAACGCTCAATCTCAAGGCAAACATATTCCTTCTCGAAGGTCAAATGCTGAAGCGCAGTGAAATTTACCATTTGCTCAAAAATTACCCACAAGTGGTACTTCAAGCTGGTGCTATCGCATCCGACGTTGAAGCCATCCGATCTCGCCTCAATCTGTTCTTAAGTGAATTGAGGTTGGTTGCGATATGCTCTACAGGGGATGACCTTGTGAGGTTGGGAATTCCTCCAGGGCTAGAAATGGGAGAGATACTTGAGCAACTGCTTGATGCCAAGCTGGATGGGAAAGTAAAGACCCTGGTTGAGGAAGAAGAACTAGCGACCGAGCTCAAAACCACGCGGGCAGGAACTTTGAGAGCGCGGCACCGAAAGAGCAGAATATGAGATATTTGGGGAATTTGCCTGCCCAGCAAAGGATTAAAAACTTCCACAGAGGTAATCGTGATATTCCTGCAGTAATCCCTGCTATATCAAAGGGCAAGATGGGCTGAAAAGAAATGGCCCAGATAGCCCAGAGGCCGTGTTTCTTCATCCAGATTGCAAATCTGTAGTAGCCTGGAATGTTGTCAGCATTTATAACCTTTTTCCCAAAGTAACCTGCATAGTAGCCCGTTATTTCTCCTATGGTCCCTCCTATACTGGCAACCAGCGCTAAAGGGAGGGGGCCCCATTGCGAAGCCATGCCCATCATTATGGAGGCATGTACAGGGAGGGGAACAATGATGCTGGCATTGAATATCAACGAGGCTACGAAGACGATCGCATAAGCCGTAGTAGCAACGCCGCTACCAGTAAGGTCAAGGAATTTTACGAGCAACTGCAGACTGTAGGCAAGGCCAATGCTGATGATCGTTAAAGCAAGCAGGTAAAGTGTTATTCTATACCATTGATACTTCTTCAAAACATATACCTATATTTTAGATCCAATGTGGCATTGAGATATCAAGTGGACCTGTAGAGTTGCCTGGATGTGAAGAAGCAAGGTAGCTTTTTACTCCCTGTGCTCTTAATCGTGAATATAACATTCTGGCATCTTCTTCATGGGGCGCAATGGTAAAAAGACACGGGCCAGAGCCTGCGAGGCAAACTCTTTGTGCCCCCGCCTCCTTAAACATATTTTGGTATTTCCTCAACCCGGGGAAAACATCGCATACTACGTCTTCAAAGGCGTTGAAGATGAGGGAGAGGTCAAATTTGTCTTCTCGCAAAGATGATAGGGCCGCATTGGTAAATTGCCCTTGAGTAAAATGGTAAGGTTTCAGCTTGCTATACATATGTCTTGTCTTCTCGGGAATTCCAGGTACTGGAGGAACTAGCAGAACGAACCAGTAGGGAGGCAATTCCGGGATGGGCTTTACCTTCTCGCCTTTACCGCCAACCATGGCTATGCCGCCATGGATAAAGAATGGGATATCCGCACCCAATGTAGCTCCTAACATGGCCAGTTCGTCTCGGGAAAAACCCAGTTGCCATAGGGCATTGAGCCCAATTAAGGTAGCAGCGGCATCGCTACTACCTCCCCCTAATCCCATTCCCCACGGCGTCCGCTTGTGAAGGTCAATTTTCATCCCCAAGCGACAGCCTGTATTTTGCCTGAGAAGCTCGACAGCTTTCACCACCAGGTTGTTTTGTTTCAGGCTGGGTTCGTCGCAGCTGAACGATATCTCATCGCTTGGGTTGAAAGTTAGTGTATCACACAGATCTATTGACTGAATGATACTGGAAACTTGGTGATACGCATCCCTTTCCCCCAGAACTTCCAGAACCAGGTTTACCTTTGCTGGAGCTTTGATGGTTAACATTTTATTTCACGAGGTGACCAAGACTGATTGGATAGAGTTTCCCATAGAGATTTCCATTCCTCAAGGCTGAGCGTTTCTGCTCTTCTCTTGGGACTTAGTCCTGCACTCTGTAGTAAAAGAACAGCCATATCATGAGATAATTCCAGAGAAT
>JAGYOV010000129.1 GCA_018399375.1 Dehalococcoidia bacterium | reverse complement strand
TTATGTCAAGGGCATCCAGTTCCTCTCTGAAGTGGGCGTCGTGATCCAATCTCTCAGCCAGGATATAGTCCGCGATGAGAACCGTTGCACCCACTGCGGAGCATGCATCACCATATGCCCTGCAGGAGCTTTTTCCCTGGAGGCAGATACGAGAAGGGTGCTTTTTGACCATAACAAGTGTTTCGTTTGTGGTCTATGCGTTAAAGGCTGTCCGCCTCATGCCATGAAGATATTTTTCTAAAACAGTTAATTGTCTTCTCATCCAGAGGAGATTTCAGCGAGGAGAGCAATTTCTTGGCTCAGAGGTTCTACCGTCAAGTTATTCGAGATAGTGACCTAACCTATTTCAATGTAGTGGTAAAACAATCGGACCTGTTCATTGGTGCCCGTCACAATCTCAAGGACAAAGCCCTCAAATCTCTATTGAAATACCGCTCCTCTCTAGAAAAGTACATCGCGCATCACCCTTTGTTTCTAACTACGCTAGACCCTTATTCTGCTGGCACAGATGCCCCCAGTATAGTTAGAGAAATGTCCCAGGCATCTCTAATAGCCGGAGTTGGCCCTATGGCTGCTGTAGCAGGAGCTATCGCTGAAGCTGTAGGGAAGGAGTTGCTTCCCTTCTCGGCAGAGATTATCATCGAAAATGGTGGTGATATCTTTTTGAAGATAGCAAGGAAAAGGCTAGTGGGCATTTACGCAGGAGAATCCCCTATCAGCGGGAAAATTGCCCTGGAAATTAAACCCGAAGAGACTCCTCTGGGCATATGCACCTCTTCAGGAACTATTGGCCATTCTCTCAGCCTAGGCAATGCCGATGCCGTCATCGCTACCGCAGCATCAACTTGTCTGGCAGATATTGCGGCAACAGCTATAGGCAATATCATCAAAACAGAGCAAGATATTCCAGGGGCGCTGGCAAAAGCCCAGGAAATAGAAGGACTCAGTAGCATAGTCATTATCATGGGGAAAAAGGTGGGTACATGGGGTAAAATAAAAATTATTCCAATAAATTCTAAGCTTAAGAAGTAGAGGCACTACAAATATAGCCAAAATCCACCAAACCAACATTGACAAATACGTCAACATCGTGAATAATTACATACGTAACAAATGGTTAGTATAAGATTGCGCAGAGTAGGATCCAAACATAAGCCCGCCTATAGAGTGGTTGTGACAGATAAGCGAGCAGCGCGCGATGGAGCTTTTATCGAAACCATAGGGCACTACAATCCGCTGGCTGACCCAGCCTCTTTTGATATCGATGAAGGCAAAGCCCTGGTTTGGCTTCGCCATGGAGCACAACCATCCGATACAGTGCGTAGCCTGTTGCATAAATCAGGCATCTGGGACAAATTTAAGTCGCAACCATTGTCGTCAGAACCAGAATAACCAAATCATGGAGGCAAGATGAAAGATCTCGTAGAATACATTGCCAAATCTATCACGGCGGAACCAGATGAAGTGAAAGTTACTGAAGAAGATAGCGACGAAGGCATATTGATAAAGCTGGAAGTCGCACCGGACGACAAAGGCCGCGTCATCGGTAAGCAGGGCCGCGTAGCTGAAGCAATGCGCACTCTGATCAGGGTGAAGGCTGCTAGGGCCGAAACACGGGCAAGATTAGAGATCCTCTAGTACACCATATCGTTTATACATCTTTGGCACCCAGAAGAACAATAACAGTGAGATGTTGTTGCGCTTGGGGGCTCGTTGAGGATACAGTTAGAGAGATATTTAATCTAGCCTGCTGCCTTCTTTTTGTAGCGCCTCTTCTCAACCACTTTCAGCCGGGTCATAGAACGGCGTAGGGCTGCCTCTGCAATAAGGGCATCGGCATGTGCGGGTGACCCTTTAAGAGTCTCCTCTGCGCGCTTCTTAGCAGCCTCGGCACGATCTTCATCTATATCTTCAACTCTTTCACAGGCATCCGCCAGAAGAATTACTCTATCAGAACGTACCTCGAGGAAACCTCCCGTCTCCGCCAGATACATTTCGCTGTCCTTGTCTTTTATATATATTTCTCCAGGGACAAGCATTGTCATCAATGGAGCATGTTTGGGCAGAATGGTCATCTGTCCCTCTGTGCCAACAACAATCACTTCCTGTACATCACCACTGTAGACACTTTCTTCGGCGGTCACAATCTCAAACCTGAACGTCTCCATTATTCCCTTTTCATCTCCTTGGCCTTTTCTACCACATCATCAATAGTGCCCGCCAGGAAAAAGGCACCTTCAGGAATATCATCATGCTCACCTTCTAAAATCTCCTTGAAGCCACGTACAGTCTCCTTGATAGGCACGTACTTTCCCGGCACACCGGTAAACTTCTCGGCCACATAGAAAGGCTGAGAACAAAATCTCTGCACCTTCCTGGCCCTTGAAACAGTTAACTTGTCCTCTTCACTCAGTTCTTCCATCCCCAGGATAGCTATTATATCCTGCAATTCCTTATAGCGCTGTAGCGTAGACTGTACATCGCGCGCTACACGATAATGTTCTTCTCCTACAATGGCAGGGTCCAGTATTCGAGAAGTCGAAGTTAGCGGATCAACAGCAGGATAGATACCCAGCTCAGCAATAGAGCGCTCCAGAGCAACTACGGCATCGAGATGACCATATGTAGTAACTATGCCGGGATCACTGTAATCATCAGCAGGTACATATATTGCCTGAAAGGAGGTTATCGAGCCCTTTTTGGTAGAGGTAATCCTTTCCTCTAGTTCACCAACATCCGTCCCCAGAGTTGGCTGATAACCTACTGCTGATGGCATACGACCCAGGAGCCTTCACCGCAGC
>JAGYOV010000128.1 GCA_018399375.1 Dehalococcoidia bacterium | reverse complement strand
AGCTATTTTTAGCTCTATAGTTGTATCTGTTGCTTCTCGTATATCTTCTGGTGTAAGGAAAATATCTCTTTCGGGTGGCTTTTTGTTAATGATGAATTTCTTGATCTCGCCGCTCCAGGTATCGCGCGCCACGTGATCTACAGTGCCCAGCACCTTGCCGTTCTTATCTATTACCTGAGCGCCCAGCTTTATTTTCATTGCTCTTTTTATTGAGAAGAAGCACCTCCAATCCTTTGTTAGTTATCGCTTTCCTCAGTATATACTATCTCCTGAGGGATTATCACTCTGCCCGCCACAACTTGGGCACAGGCAGCAACACCTGATCCTCCTCAATTTTTGTATTGCATGGGATCTATTCTTCAGGTGGCTTGGTGCGCATCATCAACTGCGGGCCTTCGGGCCTTTCCTCTACATCAATAATTATATCACCGACCTCGCTCTCAATGCCCGGATCAACGATCAAGGCAATGGCATCCTGGTGTTTTAATACCCTGTCTACGTCGGCTGGAGTGTCAATTTCAAGGGTAAATTGGTCATTTCGCTTTGTTAGCCGAAACCCCTGGTCTTCTCCTACGCCGCTATCGCGCAGGCTCCCCACCATTGCTATTCCTGCGAGTTCACTCATTTCAATCATTTCTGCCTCCTTTTATCGGCTCGCTCCATGCAGGGCGAGCAATTATACTAGTATATTATGAAGCAGACAGGAAACTATGCACATCGCCCATGTGGCTAAATCTGCGTCACCAGAAGGAGTATCGCGAAATAATCCCTTTGGCTGCGTGTGAAATGGTAATTCAAGTAGATAGATGCGATGAATCTTCTGATTTCACGTCGATTACAAGACCCTCTTGAACTGCATAGGCAGCTATTTGCTGCCGGTTGCGCAACGTTAATTTGTTCAGGATGTTACGCAGATGAACCTTGACCGTATGTTCCGATACGATGAGCCTTTGGGCAATCTCACGGTTAGTTGCTCCTCTGCTTACCATCTGTAGTACCTCTCGCTCGCGGTCACTTATGTCATCTTTCGACCTGGTGGGTTGTGTAGCGGCCAGTTCTCCCTTGACGCCTTTGACCATCTCTTGAGAGACAATGATGTCCCCTCTCGCCAGCGCGTGCAATGCCTGCACACACTCTTGAGGTGATAAGTTTACAGATAGGTATCCTCCGGCACCTGCCTGCATTGCTGGCAGAAAAGCTTCTGTTGAATGTGGCTCCGTAAGAATGACGATCTTCACTTGCGGGCATTTCTCAATGAGTTTGTGAATGGTAGTTGGATTGACTTCCGGGATTTCCCAGTCCAACAACATTATGTCTGGTTTGTGGTTTGTCAGCAACTGGAGCAGGTTTCCGCTGCTATATTCCTGTCCCACTATGTGGAAGCTGGCTTCCTGTAGAATTCGAGCAATCCCTTCGCGAATTAGCGCGTGGCGGTGTACCACGGCTATGGATTTCGTCTCGTTTGCGATTCTGGAACCAGGTTGTACCATTTACATATGTTATCACGTTGTCACTTCGCCCAACAATGGAAGGAGAGCGTCCTATTTAACTTCGATTCCGGCGAGGCGTTCCATAACCTTGATCAGCGCCTGCGTACCGCTCTTACCTTCGCCGGTGGCCTGAAGTGAATGAAACATTTGGTGTATGAGGCTTGTTGCAGGTAAAGACACTCTCATCGATTCGGAGTCTTCCATAACAAGTCTGAGGTCTTTTTGCATCAAGTCGACCATGAAGCCAGGCTTGAAATCGCGCCTTATCATGCACGGTGCCAGGTGGCTTAGTTGCCATGAGCCGGCAGCTCCTCCCTGTACAGCTTCGATTGCTTTTCTCAGGTCAACTCCGTGTTTTTGTGCAAATACCAGTGCTTCAACTGTAGCGTTGAGATTGCCAGCAGCGATAATCTGATTCATCAGCTTTACAGTTTGCCCCATGCCATTGGATCCTACGTGCACGATATTTTTCCCCATGGCCTCCAGCATTGATCGACAACGCTCAAGTATATCAATATCACCCCCTACCATGATCGACAACGTACCATCTACTGCGCCTTGTTCTCCACCGCTTACAGGGGCATCGAGCATGTGAGCTTTCTTTTCTCTCAGGCGGGCGGCTATTTTTTGTGTTACCTGTGGAGAGATCGTGCTCATATCTATAACCACCGAGTCAGGTTTTATGCTTTCCAGAACGCCGTTTTTGCCAAGTATTATACTTTCTACGTCTGGCGTATCAGAAACCATGGTAATGATAACTGAGTTTTCCAGGGTCAGTTCTTTGGGCGAGATAGCTTTGGTGGCGCCTTCAGCAACCATTTGTGCGGCTTTCAATGCAGTGCGGTTATAAACGGTAACTTCGAAGCCAGCCTTGATCAGGTTGTGCACCATGGGAATGCCCATAATGCCGAGCCCAATAAAACCAACTCTTTTATCCATGGCTATATTATCCTTAACTTCAGCCCTGATGGCTATTAGCCTTCGTCTTTGGGAAAAAATAAAGAGGCCTACTCTTGAGACGAGTTGTTTTTCTGTCTCAAGGCGCTTTTCTTCTCTATTACCTTTTCCTTTTCAAATGCCTTTGTGCGTTTACTTATCTCGTCGGCTTTTGCTAACAGGAAGACCATAGAAGCGAGTAAGACAAGAAAAATGCCGATACCAACAGGTGATCCCCATCCTAGAACAAGAAACAAACCTCCTTCCATTTTCCCTCCTCCCGAGAAGAGTATTCTCAGTTTACGAAATATTTTCCCTAGCCAGCCTCTCGCGCTTTACTAGACGGGGTATATTTCTTCGATGATGATCTTTCAGTGGAAGAGTATAATAAGA
>JAGYOV010000127.1 GCA_018399375.1 Dehalococcoidia bacterium | reverse complement strand
CGCGCTACGCCAGAGAGCTTGAGAAAATCCAGCTCTTTTCTCAGTTTTTTATGTATATCGGCATTGAATTTTTGATGGAAACTCTCTGTACTCAACTTCATTCCGAATAATTTTGTCAAAAGATAGTAGTGCATTAGTTCTTTGTCTGAAAGTTTTCTCATTCTGATTACTGGTAGCCTGCTTTGTGATGTGAGCTCTCCATATTTGCCGAGAGAAAACGTATTGACGTAAAAGTTATTTTGGATCAGGCTTACGGATCCTGCTCCAATCCCCACGTAATCATCGAAATCGACCAGGTATTCGTCTATCATCCTCTTGCCTTTGGAGAAGCACCAGGCTGTTGAGGAGTTATACCCGTTGATATGAGCGTTTTGTAGTATGAGGTCATAAAAATCTTTTTCCCTTGTTGTATCTACGCGGCGGAACTTTCTTTCCAGAGCGGTTTTTTTATGCGGAGAGGGCATAAGAGGGTAAAATGTGGCTTGATCTACTCCGAGGCCATTTAAGATTTCCAGGTCAGATCGAAAGCTTTCTATGGATTGCGAAGGAAAATTGAATATGAAATCCAGGTTGAGGGTATCGAAGTTATTCTTGGCGATCAGGATCTTCGCTTTTAACTCTTCTGTGCCGCAGGATACTCTACCCATAGCTCTTAACACGTTGCTGTCGAAGCTTTGAATGCCGATAGAGAGCCTGTTGATGCCAGCTTCTTTCAGGAGATTTACGTTTGCTTCATTTATCTCTCGAGGAGTTGTTTCGAGAGAGGTTTCTTGTGGGGAGCAATTTTCTTTAAGGTAGTTCATGAATTCCAGCAACTCGGGCATCATCACGGTGGGAGTTCCTCCGCCAAAGTAATAGCTTGAGAACTTAAATCCCCTCTTCAGGTAAAGGTCGAGCTCTCTTTTTAAGTGCTGAAAGTAGTTTCTCGCTTTTCCCTCATCAAGCAGGTACCTGTTGAAACAGCAGTAGGGACAGAGCGTTCTGCAGAAAGGGATGTGTATGTAAAGTGAGATCCTGCTGCTTTCCATATCTGGGGGGGTAATTTCGGGGTCGCTGATTTCTTTGCTCAACTGGAGAAATTTTTTGCCTTCAAGTTGAGTAACCTTCCCTAAAAAGTTTGCTAGCATTTAACTATACCTCATTGGATTTCGCCATGGAGAGGAAGCACGGAATGTTCAATAGCTCTAATTCCACCATAATGCTATGAGAACTCCCAACAATGCTCCAGCTACGACCTGAAATCGAGTATGCCCTACCAGGCTTTGCATGAAGTGCTCAAATTCAGGAGGCGTTTTGGGAATACTTGTTAGCAGGTGGCCCAGGACGGCAGATTGCTTGTCCACCGCTTGCCGTACGCCAGCGGCATCATACATTACAATGACAGCCAGGATAGCACTGATGGCGAAGATACTGGAATCCATTCCATGTGCCATTCCCACGGTCGTTGCCAGAGCGCAAACCAGAGCTGAGTGGGCGCTGGGCATTCCCCCCGGGCTCACCATGTAGCGCAGCTTTAACTGTCTGTCTTTAATCGATTGAATGATTACTTTTAATATCTGAGCAACAAACCATGCAGCAACAGGTATAATCACCATCTTCATGGCTGCAATTTGGGCAGGGAAATCCATTTTTACCTTACTTTTTGAGTGTCCTTATTTCAAGTTTATTATCTAATCTTAACCGCCTTTTAGCCTTCTTTACAAATTATATTTCTCGTAAGTAGCATCTATGATCGTAATTAATTTATAATAGGTGCAAGTATCTGAAAATTAAGGGAGGTGCAATGATGGCAACAGGTATAGGGATTAACGGTTTTGGGCGAATTGGTAGGTTAACACTCAAAGCGATATTGCAGCGCCATAGTGGGGATTTGGAGGTTAGGGCACTCAATGATCTCACCGATGCGGCAACAAATGCACACCTCTTTAAATACGATAGCAACTATGGTATTTATCCCGGCGAAGTGGAATCTAGAGAGGGATCCATCACAGTAGATGGGAAGGCGATAAAGGTTCTGGCTGAACGGGAGCCAGCCGACATTCCATGGGGTGATTATGGTGTGGATATCGTTATCGAGTCAACGGGTCTTTTTACTCAGGGCAGTAAGGCTCGAGCTCACTTGCACGGTGGCGTTAAGAAAGTTATTATCTCGGCGCCGGCCAAGGAAGAGGATATAACTATCGTTCTGGGAGTTAATGAAAAACAGTATGATTCTGCCAGACACAATATTATATCCAATGCTTCCTGTACTACTAATTGCATTGCTCCGGTAGTCGATGTTCTGCATGGCGCTTTTGGAATTACTCATGGTCTTATGACCACTATTCATTCCTATACCAATGATCAGAAGATACTGGACGTATTTCATAAAGACCTCAGGAGAGCGCGCGCCGCTGCTATGAATATGATCCCGACGACTACGGGGGCAGCCAAGATGGTGACCGTAGTTATACCAGAGCTCGAAGGGAAAATACATGGCATCGCCATGAGAGTGCCCACTTCCACGGTGTCCGTCGTTGATTTCGTGGCCGATGTATCTCGCGACACCACGCCTGAAGAGGTCAACCAGTCGTTTAGAGATGCTGCTGAGGGAAGGATGAAGGGGATCTTGCAATATTGTGATGAGCCTCTGGTGAGCATGGATTTCAAGGGCAATTCATCCAGCGCTATTTTTGATGCCCTGAGTACTATGGTTGTCGATGGCAAGCTGGTAAAGATATTGGCCTGGTATGATAATGAGTGGGGGTACAGTTGCCGCCTTGCCGATCTTGCAGCCTATGTTATGAGGCAGGGTCTCTAATATCCCGAGTAGCTTTACTTACGGGTTCTCTTT